>JBQCEI010000236.1:0-16352 GCA_051960375.1 Aureliella sp.
GGCTTAGCCGCCTGTAGATGTGCTCGACCATGATCACGGTCGAATCGACGATGATGCCGAAGTCGACCGCGCCGATCGACAAGAGATTGGCCGATTTGCCGCGGAGCATCAGCGCTGCAAAGGCGAACATCAAGGCCAGCGGAATATTGATCGCCACGATGATCGCCGTGCGCACGTTGCCCAAAAAGGCGAGCAAGATGCCGGTGACGAGCACCAAGCCGACGATCAAGTTCTCGTGGACCGTATCGGTCGTTACGCCGATCAGGCTGGTGCGATCGTAGTAGGGGACGATCTGCACGCCGGGCAAGAGCTTACCCGACCGGTTCAGTTCGTCGATCTTGTCTTTGACCAGCTTGAGCGTGGGAAGCGACTTTTCGCCTTTGCGCAGCAGCACGATTCCCTGGACGACATCGTTGGCATTGTCGATCTTCACGCTCTCCTGCGTATCGGGTTCGGTGGCCGTGTCGCTTTCCGATGCGGGGACCGCGGCGCGCTGTCCGACTTGCTTCGCCAGGCCGACTTCCCCTTGGCGAATTTGATGCGCCACGACGACCCCTTCTTTGCCTACTTCTCCTTCCGACTCCAATGGGCCACCTTCGACGACCATGCCGATGCGCACCGGGATGTTGTTCACCGCGCGAATGACGACTTGTCGAATTTCTCGAATGCGTCGTCGGTCTTCGTTGCGCAGATAGCGAGCCGCTTCGCTGGGTGTCACTTTGCCGGCGGCCGCCTGCATCGGGTCCTCTCCGCCGCCGATCAAGCCGACGGCGCGGATCACTTGCACGTTGCTGCCTTGCGCGATGTAGCTGCCGCCGACGTTGGCGTTGCTTTGATCGATCGCCGTCTCGAGGTCGTCGAGCGTAATGCCGTACTGACGCATGCGATCGGGGTCGGGCCGAATTTCGTAGCGTTTGACCGTGCCGCCGCAACCGACCACGCCGGCGACACCCGGCAAACGCTGAAGTTCGCGAGCAATCGTCCAATCCTGCAAGCTCTTTAAATCGTTCAGCGTGTAGTACGGTTCGCCTTTGCCGTTCTTAGGACTGGAAAGGGTGTAGCGGTAGATTTCACCGATCGGCGAAGCGGGCGAGATCTGCGGCTGAACTCCTTCAGGCAAAGTCACTGAGGCGAGCCGATTGAGCACTTCCTGCCGCGCGTCGGCATAGTCGACGCTGTAGAAGAACTGATTGCGCAGGTGCGCGAGCCCGAACATCGACTTGCTGCGCGTGTATTGCAGGCCCGGCATGCCGGCCAGCGCGATCTCCAGCGGCACGGTGACCTGGCGTTCGACTTCCTCGGCCGATGCGCCGGGATACTGAGCGACGACTTCGATGATGGCGGGGGCCGGATCGGGATAGGCTTCGACGTTGACGTTGACGAAGGCATAGCCGCCGACAATCGCCAGCACGCAGGCCAGCAGAATGACGACCAGGCGGCTCGAGAGAGCCCATTCCAAGAGTCGGCTGATCATTGCCGAGTCTCCGCGTCGGCGACCCTGTTTTCCGCCGGCTTGGCTTTCTCGGAAACTTTCGCGCTGGTCGAGGCGGGAATGCCGCCGGGAGGCGGCGCGGCGGTCTTCATGTGGATTTGGTACTCGGCCAGGATCTCGACCGCGCCGCTGCTGACGACATGGTCACCCTGCTGCAACCGGTTTTCCATTTGCGAGGGATCGATGCAAGCGACCTCTTCCTGGAAGCGAACGACCTTGACCCGCTGTGGGATGAAGGTGTCGGGCTGCGAGCGCTGGAGCAGCACGTAGTTCTCCGCATCCATGTCGACGACCGCTTTGGCCGGTACGCTTACCAGCGATCGCGTCTCGGGCATCGGAACCATCGCCGTCACGAATTGTCCGGCTCGCAACGTTCGATCGGGATTGTCGACCCAGCCCATCACCAGCCCGGTATGCTGCAAGGGATCGATCAGACTGCCAATGCGATCGAACACTCCTTCAATGGGCTTCGACTCGGTATCCCCCTTGAGCTGAATCGTCCACCTGCGTTGTTCGGGAGACAACCGCTGCAGCGTCGCCAGATCTTCTTCGTAGGCGAACGCGCGCACGTCGAGATGGTTAAGGTTAGCGATCTTGAACAGAGCATCGTCCAGGCTGACCAGAGTACCGACGGTGATATTCTTTTCGACGATCGTGCCATCGATCGGCGAACGGATCTCGACCCTGGCCCAACTATCGACGCTCGTCTTCGGCAAGTTCATCGAGCCGCGCGGTTTGGCTGCTTTGCTCGCTTTGTCCGGCAGCAACTCGTTGCGAATGCGCTCGATCTCATCGCTCGAAAGCTGCCATGATCGGAGCGTCTTTTCGATGCGTTCGACTTCCAATTCGTCTTGGCGCTCGCGGCGCTCGGCTTCGCGAATCGAGCTCAGCGGCACAGCGGCCTCGTTGCTCTTGAGCCGTTGCAAGGTTTCGCGATCGAACGCCAGAGTCGACAGCGCCTCGGCTAGTTCGCTCTTCTTCTCGCCCAGCTCGCGGCTCCAGATGACGCACAGCAGTTGCCCTTTTTTCACGTCGTCGCCGAAGCGCAAACTGTGATCGCTGGTCGTGCCATCGGCCGGGTTATTTGGCGTGGCGTGCACATGCGGCATCTCGACCACTTCGCCTTGAAAGCGACTGCGCACCAACGAGTAATCGTCCGGATCGAGATAGAGGACGCCGTCGAGCTTCAGCGGCGGTGGCGGCGGCGCTTGCTTGACCTCGGCCAGTTTCAGGCCGATTTCGCTCCAGCGGTCGGTATGGATGATCAGCGGCTCGCCGCGGCGATCGGGAAAGACGATAGCCGGCTCGCGCGTCTCTTCCTTGGCCGCCTCGCGCGCTTTGGCTCGCTCAGCTTGCCACCAGCGCAGGCCCGGCTTCACGGTGAAAAAAGGTACAGCCACCGCAATCAGCACGACGACCAAAGCGGTGATAGCGTCCCAACGCCTGCGAATTCTTCGGCGCCTCAGAATGGCGCGCAGCCGATCGACTCGACGCACTTCAGCCATAAACAGTTTCGGCCTGCAGCGACGCTCGAGATATCTGCAGATAGTTGCACGATTGGCACCCCGAGCGAACAAGCACCGGCCCTGTTGCAATCTCTATGCCTAATGCTCGCTCGGATTTTTCACCGCGGAGAACGCGGAGAGCGCGGAGGCATGGTTACCTGGCAGGTGCAACTTCTGGCACAACTTCTTCGGCCGGCTGTGCAGAATCTTGCACGGTGATCTCCGGGATCTGAGCGACGTCGACCGACGGGCCGAGCTGGAAGATGTCGTTCACTTGCAGCAATTCGCCGACGTCAACCACGCCTTGCCACTGAGCTTGCAAGATGCCGACATACTGAGTGAGCGTCGTCGACATGGTTTGCTGGGCGACGATGATGTCGTTGAAGGCAATGCCGGTGGGGTCGGCGTGGTAGCGCTGATAAATGCCGCGGTAGACCCGCACTTGATCGCGCAGTGCACTGGTGCGGAAGTTGGACGCTAGTTGGCGATTGGATGCATAGCGAGCGTAGGCCGGTGCTAGCTGTGCCAGCAGTTCGTTCTCGGTTTGGGGCACCGTCTGGGTGGCTCGTACCAATTCCGCGCGCTTCGAGACGCGGTTGCCCTGGTTGCGGTCGAAAACGGGCACGGGACCGCCGAGCACGAGGTTGTAGGTCATCGTGCCGGGATCGAACGTGTAGTCGCGCTGAACGACCACGCCGACATTGATGTCCGGGATCGGTTGGCGGTCGGCCAAGGTAACGAGGGTGCGATTCTTGCCGATGAGGTTGCGGGCGATTTGCAAATCGGTATGGATCGCCAGCAAGCGAGCTGTCGCGGTTGCGTAGTCGATCTGCGGCACTGGGCAATCGATCCGCCCGTCGAGCGCGCTGGGGGGCAAGTCGGGCATGCCGACCGCCGCAGCCAGCGTGCGCCACGCCGCGAGCGACTCTTGCTGAGCTTGAATGACTGCGGCGCGGGCCTGGGTCGTGAGGACGCGGAGTTGCAACGGCTCATAGGCAGCCGCCGCGCCGGCTTTCACCAGATCGATCTGCGTCCGGTACGCGCGCTCGGAAAGTTGTAGAAAAGCTTCGGCCAGTTGCAGGCGTTGTCGGGCCGCTAACGTATTGAAGTACTGACGTCGCACTTCGGTGATGACGTCAAACCAGGTCCGCTGCAGATCGAGATAAGCGTTGGCATGATCGACCGCCGCTGCCTCGGCCGCCAAGCCGAGCTTGCGCGCGGTGATGATGGTCTGCTGCAGATAAATGCCGTGATAGCCGTTGGTGTGCAGCGTGTTGACCGTGTCCGCCTCGTAGCCAAAATTCGGGTTCGGTGGCAGGCCAGCTTGGATCATCGCTCCGCGAGCGCTCTCGACGGCCGCCGCGGATGCTCGCAGGGCCGGCTGATTGACGCGGGCCAGTTCCTGCAATTGATCGAGGCTCATCACACCGAGCGCCGGATCGGGTGCGGCGCCTGGCAGCGGCAGGACCGGAGGCATGTCCGGATAGAGCTGGCGGTACTCGCGTTCGCGCTGCTCGGTCTCGGTCGTATCGGACGGGTTGGCCATGCCCTGGGGTACTTTCAGCGGCGGCGTGTCGGCGCCGGGCAGCGCCTTGGGCAACTGAAACGGGCTCATCTGAATCGGAGAGCCCGACTGAGGGGGCAATTGCGAGTCGGTTGTATCTTGTGTCGGCGCGTCGGCGCTTCGCAGCGCGTTGGCCGCAGCCTGGGGAGCCGTTTGCGGAGCAGTCTGCAAAGCAGTTTGTGGTTGCGACAGAGCGCTGCCCAGCTGCTGCTGGGTCGCGACGATGTGTGGTTGAGTGGCGGGCGGGCGTGGGCTGGTCGGTTGGCCCTGGGTGGCCAGCGCGGTTTGCACAGCGCTGTGAGGCTGCAACGCGTTTTTCGCTGGCCGGATAACGTCGCTTGTGGAATCCGCTGACTCGGCAACCGCGACGTCCACCGCAGCGCTTTCCGCCTGGCCGCTCTCTCGCTGCCCGCTCACCTGCGCGATGTCGGTATTGTGCGGTGCGCTCACTTGGCTGGTGGTCGCAGTCCCCGCATTGTCCGCCGGGGCGTCCTTGAGCTGGGCTTTGCAATTATCCCAGTAGGATTGCGAAGATTTGTCGGCAGTGGGTGGAATGACCCGCAGCGATTGGAACGCGTTCCAATGCGGCGTGTGGCAACCGGGCTGCGCGAGTACTGCTAGCGTGAGCAGCCACCGCAGGCTCAGCTCGCCCAGAGGTTGTTTCTTGCGGTGCCTGCTCATTTTGTGATCAACCATCTCCGCGTCCGTTCGATTGATGAACGCTCCAAAGCACTGCGCGCGAGCACCCTGCGTCCCCTTACTATCGAATCGACACTCCAGCTCGACGCCATTACGACAACTGTGACAATGCGCAGGGGCAACGCAGGCGTTAAAGTTTCGCAGAGAAACTACAGCTGCGCTTTTCTTGTAACCCGACGCGTAAGCGAGGGACGAACCCGCCACAGAGCCGGACAAAACTTCGTTGGTCTGCCTATGGCTGAAGCTATCTCCGATTCTGCCCCTCACCCCCCGGCCCCCTCTCCCCGAAGCGGGGCGTGGGGGAGTGAAGAAAAGCGCCGCGGGCCGCATATTGATCTTCTCTCCCCTCGCCCCGCTTCGGGGAGAGGGGTCGGGGGTGAGGGGTCTTCAAGAAGCATGGCTCCGTGGCGGGTTCGTCCCTCGCTTACGCGTCGGGTTACAAGAGCGTAGCGTCTTTCAAGTTGGTAGAATGAAAAGCCCTACCTCCCCGCCCTGCCCCCGTTGATAAACCCCGCCTCGCCCATGAAGATTGCCTTTGTACTTGCGCTGACCGTGGCTGCCGCTGTGTCGTTGGTCTCCACGCGTCGCCTCGCGGCGGCAGACGAGCTGGCGGCGCTGGAAGCGACGTTTCAGCGAGATGTCGAGCCGTTTCTGAAAACGCATTGCCTGCGGTGTCATAACGAAGAGAACTTGACCTCGGGCGTCCGCGTCGACCATCTCAATGCAGCCTTCGAAGAGCGGCACTTGAAGCTGTGGGGAGCGATCCAAAGGCAAATCGCCCGCCGAGCCATGCCGCCGGAGGACGAGCCGCAACCGAGCGCCGAGGAGCGACGCACGATCGGCGACTGGATCGAGCGCGGGCTCCGTATCGCGCGCTCGCGGCCTACGCCCAAGAACGGCAGCGTGCGGCGGTTGACCGTCGCCCAGTATCGCAACACGCTCCGCGAACTACTGCGGTTGGAAGACGATCTGGCCGACGTGCTCCCGGCCGACGCGGTTTCGCGCGACGGCTTCGTCAACAATCAAGAAACGCTGGCCGTCTCTCCGTTGCTGCTCGAAGCGTACTTTGACATCGCGGAAAAGGCGCTCGCCCGCTCGATCGTTGATCCCAAGTCGAAGCCCACCATTGAAAACTTTCGCGTCGACCTCGGCGCGGCGATCAATCCCGAGCCGTGCCCCGACAAACTGATCCTGGGTGCTGATAGTTTGCTGCTCGAGAACGCCGACTTTATCGTCACCCAGCTCACACCGAAGAAACCGTTTGCGTTCGAACCGTTTCGCATGCGCACCAAGTACCGCTTCATCGAAGGCTATGAAGGAAATGCGACGGTTCGCGGCTGGCGCGAGTACGACAGCATCTATCATTCGGTTTTCGCATGCATGCGCGGCACGCACGGCTATCCAAAGGGACAAGCCTACAGCACAGTGCCGCAAGGGTTGTTGCTGCGTCCGGCGATTCCGAGCGCCGAAGTGTTCGGCGTGGAGAGCACCTACGGACCGCGAGCGAATTTCAAAATCTCGCTTCGCGAACTGCCCGACGAAGGCCGCTTTCGCGTCACGGTCACCGCGGCGAAATGCGATGACGGCTTGTTGCTCGATCCGGGCACCGCGGCCCAAGCGGCTGAGGAACCCAGCGCCGTGGTTTGTCGCGATGCGGCGACTCTGCAAACGCTGAACATTCCGAAGGCGGGAATCTATCAAGTCGATGTGCATGCGGTGCTCGAGCCCGATCACAAACCAGATGCGACGCCCGCGGATAAAAAGCGCGCGGATAAAAAGCCTCCCGAGCTGACGTTGGCCTTGGGCGAGCGACAATTCAGCGGTACGCTCGAGCAGCCGGCGTTTCTGGCTGTGAGACTGCCCGAGGGCCCTTTGCCGATTCTGGCCACGGTGACTGGGGGACGCAAAGTTGAGCAAGTCGTACTCACGCCGCTGGCTGAGAACGATGATCTGGCCCAGCGCTTCCTCGCCTTTGAAAAACGCTTGCCGCGAGTCGGCGTGCATGTGGGCCTGCGGCGCGATTGCGGCAGCACGCTCACTCCGGTTGGTTCGCCGCAAACGGTCTCGTCGAGCGAACTGGCTCAATATGTTTTTGAAGGGGCGATTCGCAACTTTCCAAGCCCCGATGTCGAGAAGGACAACGTCAACTATCTGGCTGGCATGCGCGAGATCGGCGTGCGCAGCGAGTATACCGACGGCCGCGACATGCCGCGATTGCTCGTCCGTTCGATCGAGTTCGAGGGGCCGCTGTATGAATCGTGGCCGCCTCCTTCGCATGCGAACATCTTTGTCGCGTTCGAGCGCAAAGACGATCGCCACGCCTATGCTCGCCACATCCTGCGCACGTTTGCGACGCGCGCCTTTCGCCGGCCGATCACCGACGCAGAAGAGTCGGCCCTCGTGCGCATCTTCGAGGGCTCGTATGCCGACGGTCACAATTTCTACGACAGCGTGAAAGACTCGCTCCTCGTCGTGCTGACATCGCCTCAGTTTCTGCTGATCTCCGAAAGCAGCAGCACACCCGAGGCCGAGCCGCTGGACGATTACGAGCTGGCATCGAAGCTGTCGTATTTCCTGTGGAACGGTCCGCCCGATGACACGCTGCTGAAACTGGCCGCCGAAGGTTCGTTGCACCGCCAGCTCGATGCCCAGGTTGAGCGATTGATCGCCGATCGGCGATTCGTCAGATTCACCGGCGAGTTCGCTTCGCAGTGGCTCGCTCTCGAAAAATTTGCGGTGCTCGAACCCGATCGAGAACGCTATCCGAAGCTGACTCGCGACGTGCGCAGTCAGTTGCGCCGCGAGCCGGTCGAGTTCTTTGAGCATCTGATCCGCAACAACTTGCCAGCGCGGAATTTCATTGATTCGGATTTTGTCTTGGCGAACGAAGTCGTTGCCAGTTACTACGACTTGGCCGAGAAGCCCGAGAGCGGTTTCGAGTTCGTTCCGATTCGGCATGGCCGCGCGGAACTCGGAGGCGTGCTCGCTCAGGCAGCAATCCTGGCCGGGCTCTCCGATGGCCGCGAGTCGAACCCAGTCAAGCGCGGCGCGTGGCTCGCGCGGCGCATCATCGCCGAGCCTCCCGATGATCCGCCACCCAACGTGCCGATGCTCAAAGAGGAAAGCGGGCTCACGCTCCGCCAGCGGCTCGAGCAACATCGCAACCAGCCCGGCTGCGCCCAGTGCCACTCGAAAATCGACCCTTGGGGTTTGCCGTTGGAACAGTTCGACGCCGGCGGACGCTTGAAGCCGCAGGCGGTCGACGCACGTTCGACGCTGCCCGACAAAACCGACATCGACGGCGCGAACGAACTCAAGCGGTACCTGGCCGAAGACCGGCTCGATCAAGTCGCCTTCAGTGTGCTAAAACATCTCACCGTTTACGCCACCGGCCGCAGCCTGACGTATAACGAACTGGAATACTTGCGCCGCGAAGGACAAAAACTGAAGGCGGACGATTATCGCCTGCAAGATATGATCCGGTTCGTCGTAAGCAGTCCGATGTTCCTGGAGAAATAGTTTTACCGCGGAGGACGCGGAGATAAAAATCTTCCCCGCGTCCTCTGCGCTCCTTACCTCTGCGTCTCTGCGTTAAAAAAATCAGCTCCCTTCCTTCCCATGCGGACAAGCCCATGAGCTGCACTTTCTCGCTCGATCGCCGTGCGTTTCTTCAGGGCATCGGCGGCATCGCGTTGGCATTGCCGGCGCTCGATGCCATGGGCAAAGAGGTCGTAGAGAATCCGCCGCGCCGTTTTTGCGCTCTCTATACCGCCAACGGCATGTCGCTGCCGCGCGAGGAACATGGCATCGACGAGTGGAGTTGGTTTCCACGGGCCGAGCGCGACGGCAAGTTTGTCTTTGGCAAGTCGACCGAGCCGCTGAGCCTGTTCCGCGACAAGCTCAGCTTCCTCGGCGGCCTTTATCATCCAAGCGGCCCGAAGGCTGACCCGCATGTCTGCTCCGATATGTGGCTGACCGGCGCACCGCTGCACAATCCCAAGCCAGGAACGTACAACTCGGCGGGGCTCGATCAAGTGATCGCGCTGCACACCAAGCAGTATTGCCGGCAACCTTCGCTGGTTCTGTCGATAGACGCCGGCACCGGCTTTTTGTCGCGAACCGGCACGATTTCTTACAACCTCGAAGGGCGGCCGATCCCGGCTGAAAACAATCCGCGCCGCGTCTTCGATCGACTCTTCCGCAGCGATCGCCAGTCGCTGCAATCAGAGCGCGAAGCTCTGCAGCGGCGCATCAAACTGGTCGATGCCGTCGTCCAAAGCGCGAAGGCCCTTAATCAGAAGCTCGGCCAGTCCGACCGCGATCGCATGGATCAGTATCTCACTTCGCTCAATGAAGTCGAATCGCGCTTGATCGCTTCGGAACGCTGGATCGATGTTCCGCTCAAGCAGCAGGACTATTCGCATCTCGATCTCGACGTGACCAACGAGGGCGAGCCGGCCGAGTATTATCGCAACATGTTCGACTTGATTGCCTTGGCCTTCGATGCCGACATCACGCGTTCGGTCACTTTCATGCTCAACCGCGAAGACGGCATGGGGATCAGCGATACATTCCCGCTCAAGCTCGGCTTGTCGGCTACGCATCATTCGCTCTCGCACGCTGGCGACAAGAAGGGGCAATTGCAGTTCGCCAAGTACGATTTGTTCCTGAGCCAGCAGCTGGCGCATTTCTTCGAGCGTTTGGAGCAGTATCAAGACCGCGATGGCAGCGTGCTGGACAACACGATCGTCCTCTACGGCAGCGGCGCGAGCACGACTCACAATCCCCGCAACCTCCCGACCCTCATCGCCGGCGGCAACAACCTGGGCCTCAAGCATGGCGTCTACTGGCGCCGCGACCAGACGCGGATGTCGAACGTTTACTTAAGCATCCTGCGCTCGCTCGGCATCGAACAAGAATCCTTCGCCGACAGCACCGGGACACTCAGCGAATCGATCTTTCGCAGCGTTTAGACCCGAATTTACCGCGGAGGACGCGGAGAGCGCGGAGAGCGCGGAGTATTCTCCGCGCTCTCCGCGTCCTCGGCGGTAAAACTTTTCTCAGCCAGGTAAGCAGCATGAGCTACAAGATTCAGTTTTCATTTGACGCTCAGGTGCTCGACTTCGTCTCCGATGAACCCGTGCCGGTGCAGGTCCAGGACTTGAGCATTAGCGAAGAGAAGATCGAGAATTTTTTGCCGTTAGAATTGGCCCAGCGCGGTATCATCGGCGGCGAGGTTTCGCTGACGGCCAGTCCCGAAAAAGCGACTGTGACGATCACTTATTGGGCGCCAGGGCCGGTGGATGATTCTCTCGTGCAGGGTTTGCTCGAAGCTACGCACATGCAGGTAGTCGACGGTCTGGGCGAAGGAGGCTTTCCGTTTCATCGCGGTGATCGCCTACTCGTGGCTCTGGCCGATATCGATGCCGAGCCCGTGCCGTCGATCATCGAAGATGCGCGCGAGGTTCTGCCGCCACCGCAAATCGCCGTGGCAGCCAGGAACGGCAATCTGGAATCGCTCAAAGCGGCTTTGGAGTCCGATGCCTCGCGCATCGATGCATCGTTCCAGGGATATTCGGCCTTGCACTACGCTCTGATTTATGGCCCGCCTGAAATGGCTGAGTTGCTGATTAACGCAGGGGCGGACGTGAATTTTCTGGATCCGCAGGGCGATTCACCGCTGATGCGATGTGCTCTCGCCAACCACTTGGATGACCAGCAGTCGGCGGCGATTGGCAAGCTGCTGATCGAAAACGGAGCCAGAGTTCAACTGCGCGACGACGCCGGTCGCACCGCCAAGGACCTGGCTGAGATTCGACGCAAACCGCGCTTGGCGGCGTTGCTGTGAGCATGCGTCCTGCCTCCGCGCTCTCCGCGTCCTCCGCGGTAAAAAACTCTATGGATGCGTCGGAGGCGGCCCGTCCCTCGCTTACGCGTCGGGTTCCAAAAGAGAGTAAAATCGACCTCTCTCTTGCATCGCCCCCGAAGCCCACCTAAAGAGCCCGTGTTATGAAACGCATCTCTGCCCTTTTCACGCTGCTGCTGATTGCGTCGCAGACGGTCTTGCACGCTGCCGATGCCGTGCCGAAGAAGCCCAACGTGCTGGTCATCTTGGCGGATGATCTGGGCTATGGCGACGTGCAGTGTTACAACCCCGAGCGCGGCAAGATCGCGACGCCGCATATCGATCGGTTGGCCGCCGAGGGGATGCGCTTTACCGACGGGCATTCTTCATCGGGCGTTTGCTCGCCGTCGCGCTACACGCTGTTGACCGGCCGCAGTCATTGGCGCACGCGGTTGCAAAGGGGCATCGTCGGTTTGTGGGAAGAGCCGCTGATCGCGCCGGACCGGTTGACCATTGCAAGTCTAGCCAAGCAGCATGGCTACCGCACGGCCGCCTTCGGCAAGTGGCACTTGGGGTGGGACTGGCCGATTCCGTCCGATCGAGCGGCGGTGTTCAAAGAGCGACCCAAAGGAGAGGCAACGGCCAGCGAAGCTCATCGCGCGGTGTGGCGCGACGTCTTTTCGAAGTCGATTCCGGGCGGGCCGACCGCGCGCGGGTTCGATCATTACTTCGGAACCGACGTGCCGAACTGGCCTCCGTTTTGTTTCATCGAAGACAACCGCACTGTCGGCATTCCATCGCAATTCTTGCCGGCTCGCTTGATGGGCAACAACATGGCCAGCAACCAAGGGCCCGCCCTGCCCGACTGGCAGCTCGAAGAGATCCTGCCAACGCTCGGCCAGCGCACTGCAAAGTTCATTGCCGAAGCAGCCAAGAGTCCCGAGCCTTTCCTGATTTACTTGCCGCTGACTTCGCCTCATACGCCGCTGGCGGTCAGCGAGGCTTGGCAAGGCAAGAGCGGCCTGGGGCGGTATGGCGACTTCGTCATGCAGACCGATTCCGTCGTCGGCCAAGTGCTCGACGCACTCGAGCAAAGTGGCGAAGCGGACGACACGCTGGTCGTGTTCACCAGCGACAACGGCTGCGCTCCGTACATCGGCGCGGCGGAGCTCGAAAAGCAAGGTCATTATCCGAGCGGACCGCTGCGCGGTTACAAGTCGGACGCTTGGGAAGGGGGCCATCGCGTGCCGTTTGTCGTGCGCTGGCCCGGCGTCGTCAAGCCTCACAGCACCTGCGGCCAGCTGGTGCATCATGCCGACATCATGGCGACGCTCGCCGACATTCTCGATGCTGAGTTGCCTGACGATGCGGGGGAAGACAGCTTCAGCCTGTTGCCCTTACTGCGCGGCGACGACAAGCCGGTGCGAACCAGTGCGGTAAGTTGCTCGGCCAACGGTGTGCCGGCTGTGCGCTCGGGCTCCTGGAAGCTCATCCTCGCGCCCGGCTCGGGGGGCTGGAGCAAAGGGGACACTGGACAGCCCGTGCAGCTTTACAATCTGGCCGATGATCTCGGCGAGACAAAGAACCTCGCCGCCGACCAGCCCGAGCGCGTGGCGGAAATGAAACAGCTGCTGGAAAAACTGATCACCGACGGCCGCAGTTCGCCCGGAAAAAAACAGAAGAACGACGTTCGAGTCGTGCGCTATCCAGCTGAAAAGAAAGCCGCTAAGGATCCATCGGCCGGCGTTCCGGAGAAAGGCGATTCCAAGCCCGCGGGCACCAAGGCCGCAGCCAAGAATAGTGCCGCAAAGAACAATGCAGCGGCAAAGAAAAGCAGTTCCTTCGACGAAGGGCCGCTGGGGAAGGTCTACGTTTACAAACACTCCGGCGGCGAGCCGCGCGAGATCGAAGTCTTCTTTCCGCCCAATCACGATCCGGCAACGGCCAAGGTCCCCGGAGTGATTCTGTTTCATGGCGGCGGCTGGAGCGGCGGGAACCGCGGGCAGTTTCGAGTGGCCTGCGACTACTTCGCCAGCCGAGGGCTGGTCGCTGCGACGGCGAGCTATCGCATGTTGAGCGCTGCCGAGGCCAAGCAACTGCCGCCGGGCGAGACGCGCAAACGCGTGTGCATCACCGATGCCAAAAGCGCGATCCGCTGGTTTAAGGCACACGCCGGCGAGCTCGGCATCGATCCGCAGCACATCATCACCGGCGGTGGATCGGCCGGTGGGCACCTCGCGGTGCTGGCGACCACCAATCCGGGTCTGAATGATCCGGACGATCCCAAGGACATCGACACCAGCGTCGTGGCGTACGTCCTTTTCAATCCGGCGTTCCAGACTGAAGACAGCCAAGATCCCGAAGTCGATGCGCTGCGTTATCTGAAGCGCAACTTGCCACCGGCGATCGTCTTCTTCGGTACCGAAGATCCATGGAAAAAGGGTTGGGATGCGGTGTATGAGAAACTCAAGACTCTCGGCAACCAGACGACCGCAGTGCAACTGGCCGAAGGTCAGGCTCACGGCTACTTCAATCGCGAGCCCTGGCGAACGAAGACGCTCATTGCCGCCGATCGCTTTCTGGTTAAGCTGGGGCTGTTGCAAGGGGAACCGACGTTAAAAGACACGAACCACCAAGACACGAAGACACCAAGATAAGGCACAGCTATGAAACGTTTTTTCTTCGCGCTTACAGTTGCTCTACTCTGCGCTCCATGCGTCCAGGCGGCCGACCCGGCGCCGAAGCGCTATGATCTGACCAAGCGCGCCAGCGAGATCGACCCGCGGGCGGCCGAGCATCCCGAGATCAACTTCGTGTTTATCGACGACAAGGGCAAGGCGGCCGACCTGCAGCATGCGGTCGTCGATACCCGCGTTCCATCGCAAGGCAAGCTGGTCATTTGGTTGATGGGACACAATCAGGGACTCTTCGAGCGCATCTCGAGCTACGGCCTGCACGGCATTCAGGTCCACTATGCCAACGGTTGGTTCGGCAAGCTGACCAAGCAGCAGCACGACAACGGCGACGTCATCGGCAAGATTCGGTTGGAAGCCTGCACCGGCGAAGACTTCAGCCCAGTGGTCTCCATCCCGAAGCCCGACAGCATGATGGAACGCTCGTTTCAGTTCGTCAAATGGCTCGCCAAAGAGAACCCGCAAGGCGAGTGGCAACAGTTCCTCAATGCCGACGGGACCGGCCTGAACTGGGATAAGGTGATCGTCAGCGGCATCTCGCACGGTTCGACGACCGCCGCCCGGTTTGCGATTCATCAGAAAGTCGATCGCGTGGTGATGTTCTCAGGTCCGCGCGACAACACCGAGAGCTGGCAAGGTTTGCCATCGGCCACGCCGCACAATCGCTTCTTCGGTTTCACGCATGTGCTCGATGACGGCTGGGTGCACGACCACTATTGCCGTTCGTGGCAATTGCTCGGCCTGAACCAGTTCGGCCCGCTGGTCGACGTCGATAAGACGCAGCCACCTTATGGCAACTCACGACGACTGATCACCGATGCCGACGTGAAAAAGGACAGCCGGCGAGCTCACTCGTGCGTCGTCCCCGGCGGTGGTTCGCCCAAAGATGCTCAGGGCAAGTTCCTCTACGAACCGGTGTGGCGCTACCTGTTCACGCACTCGGTCGATCAAGTCGGCAAGCCGGTGCCGATGGACCCCGATTGCCAAATGACACCGATCTTCAAGTAGTTTCTGAAGAGATTTTTTCTCCGCGCTTTTCTGGTGTGGCACTGGCTCTGCCAGTGTCTTCTGTTTCGAAGTTGAAAGCGTCAGTAAGCCGCTACAGCGTTCCAGTGCCAATCCAACTTCCGCAGAGAGCTCTTACAAGACAGTTACTCGTTGGAGAGCTGTTAGCCTCTTGAACGCGATAGACTTTGAAAAAAGAGCACTGGCATAGCCAGTGCCACACAGGACTTACATAAAAATCGCCGGTTCAAGCGTTACGCGTTCGTTACCGCAGGCTCCGGCCCTTGCGCATCGCGGCGACTCTTCAGCCACTGAGAGACATAGTCCCGGAACTGGATGGCGGGGCGTTCTACGAACAGGTAGAACGCGCTGCCAGCCAGAGCGATCATCGCCAGCCTGCAGATGAGCGCCAACGGATCCCCAGGCGAGCTGCCGGTGGGAACCGCAAACCGGCTGGCGATCAGTATCGCTAGAGTGTGCGTCAGGTAGAGGCTATACGAAGCGACTGCGATCGCGTACGTGAGCCGGTTGGCAGCCAGCGGCAGCGGCTCTCTCTCGACGCAGGCTGCGAGCCACACCAGCGCGCAGCCGGCGACCAGCGATTGGCCCACGTAGAACTCGGCCGCTTCATCCCACCACGGCAGCGATAGGAACGCGACCAGCCCCGGCGCGGCAAGGTAGCTTGCCCACTTCTGCATCGCTGCCCACTGCTCCGGGAAATAATGACGCGTAAACGCTGCGGCCACTCCGAGGGCTAAACCTTCGGAAACCAGATGCGTGGCCGTGTGCGAGTATCCGAAAGACGCTTGCAGGTCGACGTTCGGGTCGAGCACGCGCAGCAGCGGCGATACGGCCGGCAGGCTCCATACGGCTGCCGCTGCCCACCGAACGGGCAGCTTCGCGCACAGGATGCCGATCAGCGGCAAGAGCAGATAGAAATGCTCTTCAACACAGAGCGACCAACTGATCATGTAAAACGGCATCGACGGTTCGTAGTTCTGCAAAAAGAGCAGATACCGATAATCGAACGGATCGCCGCGACCGTAGAACAAGTCGGCATAGGCGAGCGACATGCCGAGCAAATACGGAGGAACGGTCCTCAGCCAGCGGCGCATCCAAAAGTTGCCCAGCTTGACGCGACCGGCCGCGCGGTGCTCGCGCCAATAGATGCCGCCGATCAGCCAGCCGCTGAGCACGAAAAACAGCGTGACGCCGTATTTGCCGAGGCTTGCGAAGGAATGAATGGTCGCATCGTGAACCGGCCACATGATCGCCAAGTGGTAGACGAGCACCGCGACGATCGCGATCGCTCGCAGCAAATCCAGATTGGCGTCGCGCGTCCTGATCTTGTTCACATGGGCAATCCTTGCCAGGCCCAAACCATCAGCCGGTTTCCTTACGAAATGGTGAATTAGCAGGCTGGCCCTGCAACGTCAAGCTGCATCTTCTTCCGCGTCCTCCGCGTCCTCCGCGTCCTCCGCGTCCTCCGCGTCCTCCGCGTCCTCCGCGTCCTCCGCGTCCTCCGCGGTAAAAATGGTTTTAAAAATCG
>JBQCEI010000237.1:0-2842 GCA_051960375.1 Aureliella sp.
GGCGTTTTTGCGCGAGGCCGAAAGAGAATTCGAGATACTCGATTAGGGTAGAACTCTACCGGCGGCTCGCGCCGCCGGCACGGGGCTGCCGTCCCTGCCGGGACTTGAAGAACCATGCAAGTCATAGTTTCTGACGGCGAAGGGGTGATCGCGGTCGTTTGGCGAAAGGGTTTTGCCGGATGTGGCCAATTCGGTCCAGGAAGCGAAATGATGCCGACGATTTCTGGTTCGTAGAGCTTGACGGCCAACCGGTTGCGTTGATTGCAAACCCTGCCGATGCCGACATGTTTTGGTTCACGTGGGATGTACTGCCACTCGAGTCTACACCCGTCCCCGGGGATCTTTGGGACTACGCAAATGACGCGCGTCGCTCCTTTCGCCACGTTGCTACAGGCGAACGCAACCGCGTGACGTTTCCCGGGGGGAAGGGCATACTGCCGGACGGGCGCGTGCTACTGCGAGGTCCGGTCCGAAGCTCGTAAGCGGCGCCTCCGATGAGCCTTTGAGGCGCCGGTTGGGGACGCCGTTGGCCAAGCAGCTTAACAGGTGCGAATGCGCAACACGCGGGTAAGGACGAAGAGGTGTCTGTTTGATTCCATGGCGGAAAAATCAAGTCGCCATGTTGCGAGGCGAGCTTTGGCAATCGACCCGCGACCATATAAGAGACACGTGCTTGTACGAAGAGAGCGTCCGGGCCTTGATTTTGCTGCCTATGATTGGCTAGGCCGCATTCTTTGCTATACGGTGGCTCATGAAGAAGAAGTCTACATTCGCAAGGATTTGTCCTTCGCTTGGCTTGCTCGAATGATTGTTTAACTACGGTGCGGGCGAACCAGACGACGGCCCTCAACCTTCAACCCCGTGTTACTTCACCGCGATGCCAGTCCCTTCGGACGAGGTCATCGCCAGCGTTTGGACTTATCAGCATATCAAGCATGACCGACACACTGGCTAAGCTGTTCGATAATGTGCCATCTGACCTCGCCTCGTACTTTGCGATCGTTTCAGCCGGGTAGCTGGGCGAGGCAACTTCGCGGCTTTGCGCCTTCGCGTGAGATATGGCTGTTTCGGTTCTCGCGCGAAGGCGCCAAGCCGCGAAGTGGTGACGCTTAGCTAGGGCGACGAATCAGCAGAGAGAAGAATGGAGATGCAACTTCGGGGTAAAACTGGTGCGATTGGTCTCTACGAGATGCCGGATGAGATGAAACAGTGGAACCGACGAGCGAAATGGTCGAGTTTTACGAGCGGCGAACCCGCGAGCACATTGATCGCGTTCGCAAATGCTTGACCGTGTTGGCATCGCTGACTCAATTCGGCAACGAACTGCACGAGCGAGCACTTGTTCATGACGAATCGAAATTTGGACCTGAAGAACGCTTGCCCTATATTTGGCTCACCGAGTTTCATCGGTGCCGCCGCAACGGTGAACCGTTTGCCTATCCAGAAGGAATGGAAGAATGTGTCCAGCGTGCAATCGAACACCACGTGACGACCAATCGCCATCACCCTGAGTATCACGCCGATCCCAACGACATGACGGACGTCGACCTCATCGAAATGGTATGCGACTGGACTGCCATGTCTCAGGAGTTTGGGCAAGACGGCGGTAGCGCTCGTGGATGGGCGGACAAGACCATCGGTAGTCGCTTGCTATTGAATGAAGGCAAGCGTGCGTTCGTCTATGCGATGATTGACTTGCTCGATTTCAACCTCGGGTTGAATCGATAGTTAAAGTTCCCCAACGAACGTCAATACTCATCAGACGACGTTATCGCAGGCCTTTCAGGGCGCAAGAGATCCGCTATATGCAGTGCAGGCAGTGCAAACGAACGGTGTCGCTCTGGCGTCGTGGACTGCTGTCTGGGATTTGTTCCGACTGTCGTCCCGTGCCTGCTCTTGAAACCGAGCTGCGGGTTGCGAGACGATCGCGGAGACTGGTGATCGCGATCGCCGCCATCATCGCGATCGTGTGTGCCGTAACAATCCCGCTTTTCCCTATCCAGTTTACGAGTCGAGATTTCAAGTCGGACGAGTGGCTTTCCGGCAACTCTGAAATACGCGGGCAAATGGCAGAGAGTCTTGTAAGCTCAAAATACCTTTTGAACAAGCCAAGGGAAAAGGTTATTTCAATCTTGGGAGAACCCGACACTCAGGATTTCGGCGGCCAGACCTTGCGGTATGCAGTAGTCCAGGGACGGCGATCAGTTATTCGCAATTACCCAAACGATCTTGTAGTCCGGTTTGGAAAGGGGGACGAGGTTTTTGACGTCGCCCTTGTGCAAGGACAAGAAGGCCTGCGGGGCCGGCAATGACGGTGCCTGTTGCCCGCCATCGACTGAATTGCTGCGAGCATCGCCTAAGCACGTGTGCAGAAGTCTTTGATGGTAAGCCAGGTGCTCGGAAGGTCGTAAGCATGTGCGCAGCGGCAGTGAGTCAAAACCATCGAAACACAGAGGCACAGAGGGCACAGAGGGCACAAAGCCATCTGCTTGCGTCCTTCTCCGTGCTCTCTGTGCCTCCGTGCTTCTATCTTGGCTGTTTTCAGCGTGGAAAGACTTCTGCTGCCCTGCTTAGGCGAGCTGCGGTACAATTGTTTTTGGTTATTGGCGCCATAGGCTTGCAGCGAATCGGCCGATCTCAGTCCTCAACCACGTGTCACTCCACCGCCAGCCCGAGCGCTCGGGCGAGTTCAGCGCTTGCGTGTATTTGCGATTCAGACATGGCGACCTGGCAAAAGATCCTTTTAACCACTCTCCTGGTTGCGTGTCTCGGCATCGCTTCGGCGCCTTCCGTGCTGTATCGCATTCGGGTGAAGCAGTTCCAACATGCCCAGCGAGTCGTG
>JBQCEI010000238.1:0-3296 GCA_051960375.1 Aureliella sp.
ATCCAATCCTCGTCCTGGTCACGCTTTGCTCTTCGCGTGAACGGCTCGCCTTGCCACGCCGGCGCAAATAGAGAAAGGGTTAAGTCCATGTCAGACGAATTCGCTCACTTTGTCGAGGCCCAGCAGCCGGTCTATGACGACGTCGTCAGCGAGCTGCGCGCCGGCCGCAAGCGGTCCCACTGGATGTGGTTCGTCTTTCCACAGTTGCTCGGCTTGGCTCCGAGCGCGATGAGCCGTCGCTATGCGCTCGATTCAACCGACTCGGCCAAGCGCTACTTGCAACATCCGGTGCTGGGCCCGCGACTGCGCGAGTGCACGCAGTTGGTTCTCGACGCGCACGATCGCTCGGCCGAAGAAATATTCGGCTATCCGGATGATTTGAAATTCCGCTCATCGATGACGCTATTCGCCTTGGCAGAACCGGCCGACGACCTTTTCCAGCGAGCCCTCGACCAATACTACGGCGGCCACCGCGACGAGAAAACGCTCGAACTGCTCAACGCCCGCTGAATTCCTCTGCGCTCTCCGCGCTCTCCGCGTCTCCGCGGTGAAGGCTCTTGGCCGGGGCGGGCTCAGCGTGCGACACACCGGCCGGCGCCGAACTGCGGGCAAACAGCGTCGAAGCGATTGCAAAGGCGATAACATGCAGCCCCGCCGCTAAGAAGAACGGCGCCCCGGCGGCCAGGAAGAATGGAGCGCCCAGGATCGAGTTGTCGACTTTCATGCTCCAGTCGGCAGCCTGCGTGAAGACGTTAGTAAAGATCGTCGGGCCGATCGTGCCGGCGATGCCCATGATCGAGCTGTTGGCTCCCTGCAGCTGCCCTTGCTCGTCGACTTTCACCCGCTTAGTCATCAGCCCTTGAACGGCCGGTGAAAAGAAGCCCACCAGGGCAAAGATCGGAATGCCGCACCAGAAGATCACTTCGTTGGGCGCAAATCCGTAGATCATGTAACCCAGAAAACCGAACAGCAGGCCCAGATAGAGCATCGTTCGCTCACCCAAGCGCGAGGCCGCCTTGCGCACGAACACCGCCTGCACCAAGATGCTCGCGATGCCGACCGCCATGAGTGTGAAGCCGACGCGATCGGATTCCCAGTGGTACCGGTAATCGGTGTACAGCACAAAGACGCTCTGCAAGACCTGATGGGCGAGCTGGTAAAGCAGAATGATCGAAGCCAGGCCAAGCAGCTCAGGGTGCGAGCGGAGCAAACGCAACGAGCCCAGCGGATTGGCCCTGCTCCAGGCGAACGGCTTGCGATTCTCACCAGGCAACGATTCGGGCAACAGAAAGTAACCGTACGCAGCGTTGAGCAGCGTCAGTCCAGCGGCTAACCAGAACGGCAACCGCAATCCGTAAATTCCCAAGATGCCACCAACCGCCGGCCCAAGGACAAAGCCGAGTCCCCAAGCGGCGCCGAACATCGCGTAACTGGCCGCGCGTTTTTCGGGCGGCGTGACGTCGGCGATGTAAGCTGCGGCGGTGGCAAAGCTGGCCGCCGTGATGCCGGAGATCACTCGGCCGATAAACAGCCACCACAGGCTCGGCGCCAAAGCCATCAGGATATAGTCGAGCCCCAGGCCAAAGCACGACAGCAACAGCACCGGCCTACGGCCGAAACGATCGCTCAGAGCCCCCATGATCGGCGCGGCGATGAACTGCATCAGCGCCCACACGGTCGCAAACATGCCGTAATACGGCGCCGCATCGACGGCATCGCCCACGAACTGCTTGACCAGCATAGGCAATACCGGAATGGTCACGCCGAGCGACAGTACGTCCAGCACCACCGTGACGAAGATAAAGGTGATTGCCGCACGTCGTGGAGGGTTCACGCTGATTGATCTGCCGTCTGTTGCGCCGAAGCGTCGGGAAGGGGGAAAGCAGCCGCAGCGAGCCAGGCCGCGATCCACTGGGAACGTTTTTCATTTAGAGCCTGGTCGCCAACTGGCGGGCCCGGTCGCACAACTGCTGAGCGGCCGCCACGCTGGGCGCTTCGGCGATCAGTCGCACGATCGGTTCGGTGTTGCTGCCGCGGACCAGCAGCCACTGATCATGCCAGTCCAACCGCAAGCCGTCCAGCCTATTGGTCGATTCGGCCGACATTTCCGCAGATAGTGTATCGAGTAGGGCAGGCAGCTTGGAAGCCGACAGCGAAATCTTGTCCTTGACCATCGCCAGCGGCGGCAAGCTAGCCACGGTCTGGCTCAACGGCTGTCCACTTTTGGCCATCAGTTCCAGCACTAGCGCCATTCCCACAAAGCTATCGCGCACCAGCCCGACGCGCGGATCGATCGGTCCGCCATTGCCTTCGCCGCCGAAGACCGCTTTGTGCTTGAGCATCTCGTCGACCACGTTCGCTTCGCCCACTGCCGACTGATAGTACGGCACGTTGAAGCGACTTGCCAAGTGCTTGGCCAAGCTGCTGGTCGCGCAGTTGGTGACGATCGGTCCGGAGTGGTCGGGAAGCACGCTGAGCAGGCACAGGGCCAACGTCAATTCCTCGCCGATGTACGTTCCACCTTCGTCGATGATCGCCAGCCGATCGGCATCGGGATCTTGGCAAAAGGTAACGTCGGCGCCTGCCTGGGTGGCCTGTTGGCATACACCTTCGAGGTTCGCGGCCAGTGGTTCGGGAACATGTTCGAACTGACCGTCGGGCTCGCCCCCCAGCACCGTGACTTGGCAGCCGAGACTCTCGAGCAATCGTCGTCCTAGAATACTGCCCGCGCCTCGGTTGCTATCGAGTACGACTTTGAAACGCTTGCTGGCGATCAAGTCGCGATCGACCGTGGCCAAGACAAGATCAAGATGATGCCCGTGAGGATCGTCTGCCGTGATCAGCTTGCCGATGTGATCGATGCCTTGCCAGCGCGCTCGCCCTTCTTGATAGCCGGCCAAGATCCGTTCGCCGGTAGTTTTATTGAGGACGCGGCCGCTGCCTCCGAAAAGCTTCAGGCCGTTGTACTGCCGCGGATTGTGGCTGGCTGAGATCTGAATGCCGGCGATCGCTCCATACTGGCGCACGGCGACGCCGACGGTGGGCGTTGCAGCCACGCCCAGGTCGATCACCGTCATGCCGTGACCGACCAGCGTGCTCGAAACCGCTTGCAACAACATCTCGCCGCTGGCGCGACCGTCGCGGCCTACGACCACTTCGCCGCTGCCCAGATTCGCTGCCAGGGCGGCCACGTATCGCATGGCCACCATGGGAGTCAGTTGGTCGCCGATAATTCCCCGCAAGCCGCTGACACTGATGATCGGTTCCGACACGCTCTCTGCTCTCTACTGGATGGT
>JBQCEI010000239.1:0-2067 GCA_051960375.1 Aureliella sp.
GGGGTGCGTGGCGGGGTTGGTGTCGCGCAAATCGTCGGTCGGTTCGACCAGACCGCGGCCGAACATGGCTTGCCAGAGCCGGTTGACGGTCGCCTTGGCAAAGGAATGTTTTCCCTCCTCGGTCAGCCAGCGAGCCAAGTCGGCCCGATGGTCGCTATCGGGCTCGAGGTAGCGGTCGCCTGGGATGCGCGGTATTGCGGGCTCGCCCGTGCGAGGATTTGTCACCGCGCCGCGACTGGCCCATTTCACGTAACGACCGCGTTCCAGTCTCGCAAAGATTGCAGCCAAGCCGTGGTAGTCGTCTTGAGTCCATCGATCCAAAGGATGATTGTGGCAGTTGGCGCAGCCCAAGCGCACACCGAGAAGAAGCTCACCGGCCAGTTCTGCTTGTTGGCGGGCGTCGCCGAACATGCGACCGAAGTTGGCTGGACCGATCGCATGCGCATCGCCTGTAGCGGTGAGCAAATCGGTCGCCATGTCGGCCAGCGACGCGCCCCGGGCAATCTCGCCCCGCAGCCAGCCCGCATAAGCTTCGACACCGGCAGTCTCGCCGGGCAACGCATGGATCCTCAACTGGCGAGCGAACCGAAGTGTCCAGTAATCGACGAAGGCGTCGCTGGAGAGCATCGCATCGATCAGTCTGGTTCGCTTGTTCGGATCGCGGTTGGACAAGTAGGCTTCAGCGAGCGCGGGGTCGGGTAGACGTCCGGTCAGATCCAGCGAGGCGCGGCGGAGATAGCTCGCATCGTCGGCCGGCGGAGAGACGGCAAGCCGCAGGACCGACAGCGTTTTCAGCACCTCTGCGTCGATGAAGTTGGCTTGCGGCTCGCCAGTGAAATCGATGCGTTCATCCGACAGCGGGACGATCAAGTGAATGGGAACGACCCGTCCCAGAAAGCGAGCCATGACGACGTGCTGGCCGCGTCTGGTCAGGCGAGCCACGGGCGACTGGCCCGCGATCTCGACTGCGTCTGGATCGGTCGCAGTAAAGATCGTCCATCCGGTTACATCTTCCTCCGATCCATCATCGAATTGTGCGCGAGCTTCCAGCGGTACTTCGGCAGGCAGGGCATCGGCAATGACGCGGCGCGGCGAGACGCTCAGGCCGGTCAGTCGCCGTGGCGAGCCGCGCGGTGCGCCCGCCTGGATCCAGGCAAGCAAGCGTTGTTCGGCGAGGCTGCCTGGCTCAATGACCACATCGCCGCCGTGATCGAGCCGGCCGGTGGGCTTGGCCAGCAGCAGGCTGAGTTCTGGCTTGGCGAGATTAATGCGGCGCCCTTCGAGTGCTCGGGCGATCGCCTCGTAGTCCGCAGCCGGATCACTGCCGAGTAAGGACAAATGGAAACCACCGCGGCCAGCCGCCGCTCCATGGCATGCGCCGGCATTGCAGCCCGCTTTGCTAAGGATCGGCAGGATGTGCATGTCGAAGTCGCCGACCGGCTCGCTTTGACCGGCCAGTATGGCCAAACTAATCAGAACGGCCGCATGCATGCTCACCTTTCCGGCTTGGATGGGGCGGCTGGGCGAGCCCGTGTCATCTCGGCCACACCTGGAAGTTCCTCGAGCTTGGGCGCCGTGCCCCCGGCTGCATCGACGATCGCCTTGAGAATCTTCGGCAGGTCTGCCTGGATGCTCGGCTGGACCAAGGCGAAGTTGGCCGTAACTTTGTTTTCCTTGGCGACCAGGATTGTCAGCATGACGTTGCGATTGAGCCCATAGCTGCCTGGACCTTCGCGACCGTCGAGCGAGATGCCGATCGGTGCGCCGGGGGTCAGCGCATGGCGAATGCGTTTTAGCGTGTTCTCGGCAGCCGTCGGATCGTCGTCCAGCCAGACGATGCCGGTCGCCAGACCGTCCTTGGCACGCGTCAGCGTGTAAGCCGAGAGGACGCGGGTCATGGCGATCGATGGACGGGTCGCATCGTGGATGAAGATGAGCACGATCGGCTTGCCGGCGGCCCGGGCAACGAAGTCGAACTCCTTGCCTGCTGCATCGTCGAACACGCCGCGGACGGTCAGTCCGGGGAGCGGCTCGCCGGGTTGGGGGCCCGAGAAGATCGGCTCATCG
>JBQCEI010000240.1:0-3932 GCA_051960375.1 Aureliella sp.
GGTTGGCTCAGCACGCTCAGCACCACTACGGAGAACGGCTCGGACTGGTCAATCGACAGATAGCCGCACACCGAGAGGAAATTGCCCAGCGCGCAGCCGAGCAGCGCGCAAGCCGCACCGGTCCATGCGAACGGTTTCGAAATGCCTTTGCCGAGGTTGCGAACCGCGATGCCGACCAGGAAGCCGATGCCGACCGCTACCCAGCCGATTTTATATCCGGTCGTAACGGTGATCGCCGCCCAAATCGCCGCTCCGAGGAGGGCCGCTCCTAAGCCCGCGACAAGCGCCAGCGGAAAGTTCTGCTGAGCTTCCAGCGACGCTTTGAACGCAGCAGCCTTTTCGAGATCGTATTCCAGCGCGGGCTGGGCGGTTGCAAGCGCTTCGCTTTGGGAATCGACGACGGGGGGAGCCGCGCTTTGGTCCATGGTGAGCGTCCTAAATGGGAGGTCGGTGGGAGCAGGTTTGAAAAGCCGCCCAACTATACCAAAGCCCACGTTCGCACGCCATCATTTTTAATATGGAACCCGACGCGTAAGCGAGGGACGAACCCGTCTTAACGGTCCGCTAAAGTTTTCAGCGTTTACCCTCTATCCGGCTTTCCTTGGTGTCTTCGTGTCTTGGTGGTGAATCATCCAATTACCGATCACACCACCAAGACACAAAGACACGAAGTTTCAAAGAGAAACGGATTTCAGCTCGCCAGCAAATTCGTGCCGGCGTCGGGCTTGCGCGAGTTGCGAGCTTGTTCGCTCAGCGCTTCATGATCGCTGCTCAGATCGCCTTCGGCGGTGGTGGCAATCGTTTGCGGCTCTTGCTGTTCAGGCGGCGGGGCTTGGGGAGCGCCGGCGACTGGTTGATTCGCAGCAGCCGGTTTCTGCTCCGCCTTTTTCTGCGCCGTCGCCGGAAGGACCACGCCGGCCTGTTCGAGAGCGGCCTTGGTCAGCCGAAGCACGGAGGACCGCACTTTGGTGGCGCTGTGAGCATGCGAGTCGACCCAAAAATAGACTCGCAAGTTTACGGCGCTCGCGGCCAAGTCTTCGATCAACACGTGCGGTTCGGGATTGGCCAATACGGCTTCGTGACCTTTAAGCACGTTTAAGATGATCTGCTGAACCGTCGACACGCAGTTGTCGTAAGTGACCGCGATCAAAAAGTCGTAGCGGACGTTGGGATTGGCGGTCAGGTTCCGGATGACACTCTTATAAACCAGCGCATTAGGAATCTGAACGTGGTTGCCATCTTCGGTCATCAGCAGCGTACCGCGCGTGGTGACGCTCTGCACGATGCCCTTGTGTTCGTTGATTTGAATGAGGTCGCCCAGCGCAAACGGGCTCTGCATGCTGATCAGGATGCTGGCTAGAAAATTTTCGGCGATGTCTCGAAAAGCGATGCCAAGCACCAGTCCGATCAAACCGGTGCCGCCGAGCACGGTCGCGGCCATTTGCGCCAACCCCGAGACGCGCAGCGCCATGTAGAGGCCCAGGATGAAAACGCCCGCAGCGATGGCTCGCGAGAAGACGCTGACCAGTAAGCGATTTCCGAGCCTGCGCCCGAGGATGCCTTGGGCAATGACGGTCGACCAGGCGACGGCAAACCAGGTCAAGACGAGTAGCACCAACGACAGCACGACCAGCGGCAGCGACTGGACCATCTGGCGACTGAGCCGCTTGAGCTCGAGCCAAGCCGGCGTCAGGTCCCAGGCCGAGCGCTCGAGCACCTCGATCTGATCGACAACGGCGACCACCCCTTCGGTCTTCTTCGCCAGATCGACGGCCCAGTTTCGATATTCCTCTTTCTGCGTCTTGCCCGAGAGGAAGACGACTCCTTGCTGCACGCGCACCTCGGGCGCTTCGAACCAGGAGGTCGCGTTGAGAATGTTCAGCAGTCGGGCTTCGATTCGCCGATCGGACACCGGTTCAAGCCCGACGTCGTTGGCCGTCGTCAAAGCCGCGGCGGTAGCGCTTTTATCCGCGCTCACCTTGCCGCTGGGTTCTTGAGCCCTAAGCGCGACCGCACTCGAGCCAGCCGAGCTGATGCAGCACACCGCAAGAATCGCCAGTAGCACGGCCGGTCGCATATCTCTTGCCCGCACGCGAAACAACTTGATCACCAGCCCGAAAACTGCGTTAACGACGTGTGCGCATCTTCGCAAACCGTGTGCCGCAGCACATATCTTCCCTGCGCCCTCCGCGCTCTGTTCTCTGCGTCTCTGCGTTAAAACATGATACGATGGCGAAGTCCCGGTTGAGCCGAGAACCGATTTCGAAGGAATCCATCATGCCCCAAGCCCTCGCTCCTTACGCGTTGCCGTTCAGTCTCTTGTTAGCCATCTGCGGCTTGCTGCCAACCGCGCGGGTCCGTGCCGCGGAGTTGCTCGTCGGCGCGGCGACGGTCAGCATCACCCCTGATCAGCCGGTCGCTCTGTGGGGACAACTGCACACGCGCATCTCGCAGGGAGTGGAAAGCCCGGTGACCGCTTCTGCTCTGGCACTCGAATCGCGCGACGGCGACCAGGTGCTCGACCAAGCGGTGCTGGTCGCTTGCGACTTGGTGGCGATCCCCGAAGTAGCCCTCGCCAAGACGCGCCAGCGCGTGCTGCAAAGCTTGCCCGATTTCCCGGCTGAAAAAATCATCTTAAGCGCGACGCACACGCACACCGCTCCGGTGATCACCGAGGGCATCTACGAGATTCCCAAAGAAGGTGTCATGCAGCCGGCCGAGTACGTCGAGTTCTTCGCCGAGCGCGCGGCCGACGCGGTAGTGAAGGCGTGGAACGGTCGGGAGCCCGGCAAAGTCGGCTGGGGGCAAAGCCAAGCGGTGGTGGCCCACAACCGGCGCGCGGTCTACGCCGACGGCACAGCAGCCATGTACGGTCGCACCGATCAAGCGAACTTCCGAATGCTCGAAGGCTACGAGGATCACGACGTCGATGTACTGTTCTTCTGGGACGCACAGGACCGGCTTCTGGCCACAGCGGTCAACCTGGCTTGTCCGGCTCAAGAGGTCGAAGGCCGCTCGGCGGTCAACGCCGATTTCTGGCATCCGGTCCGCGAGTCACTGCAGGCCAAATACGGCAAGGAACTGGTCGTGCTCGCCTGGACCGGCGCGGCCGGTGATCAATCGCCGCACCTCATGTATCGCAAAGCGGCTGATGAGCGCATGCGGAAACTTCGTGGGCTCGGCCGACTGGAAGAAATCTCGCGGCGAATCACGCGCGCGTGGGAGGAAGCGTACGACGGTGCCCAGCAGGAAAAGCATGCCGACGTACCGCTGCGGCACCATGTCGAAAAGCTCGAACTGCCGCGGCGCGAGGTGAACGAGCGCGAATGGGAACTGGCCAAGCGCGATGTCGCCGAGTACTCGAAGCAAAAGGGGAAGGCGACGCTGGCACACTGGCATCGGCAAGTCGTCCAGCGCTACGAACGCCAGCAGGCGGGCGAGGTCAAGCCATACGAGATGGAACTGCACGTCCTGCGGCTGGGCGACATCGCCATCGCGACCAATGCCTTCGAGCTCTACACCGACTACGGCATTCAGATCAAATCGCGCAGCCCGGCTCTGCAAACGTTCCTCATCCAGCTCGCCGGTCCCGGCACCTACCTTCCCTCGGAAAGAGCTTTTCATGGCGGCGGATACAGCGCGATCGTGCAAAGCAACGAAGTCACACCGGCCGCCGGGCAGATCCTGGTCGACCGCACCGTCGAGCGGCTCAAAGCAGACTGGCCCGCGCAACACTAGTTCGGTTTTCCGTTGGTGTCTTTGTGTCTTGGTGGTGCCATTGGCATTGATGATTCACCACCAAGACACGAAGACACCAACGAAAGCGGATTAAGATTTGGCTGTTCTTGGTGTGGCACTGGCAAAGACAATGTCTTATTATTCGAATTTTTAGTGGAAAAAATCCCGGTAAATCTTTAAATTTCCAATATAAC
>JBQCEI010000241.1:0-4969 GCA_051960375.1 Aureliella sp.
TGCTTCTCCTTCGAGCCGTTCGACCTTGATCGAGATGTTGGGGACCGAAGCGCCTTCGTAGACGACATCGGAGGTGAGCACTACCTGATCGCCATTGCCGTCGCTGGCTTGAGAAAGATTGACATCCAGCGTCGGCGCGTCGGGAAACTGGTTGATCGCATTGACGACCCGCAGCGCATCGAGCGCCGAGAGCACCCCATCGCCGCTGGTGTCGCACAGAGGTCCACTGAAGCCCGCCGGCTTGGTCGCGGGCAACCCGCGAACGCCTTTTTGGTTGATGTCGTTGACGACCAACAGCACATCGAGCGGAGCGACAAAACCGGAAGCGTCGACATCCAGCGGATTGGCTGCATTCTGCCAGTCGCTAGCCAGCAGGCGTCTCGATTCGAGGGTTTCGATCGCCCGCAGCGATTTTCGCAAACGCATCTTCTCAGCTCTCCGCGGCCGTAGGGGCTTTAAAGGTCCCGGGATTTCATCCAGCCATATATCCTCTCTTGGGGAGGTGTCTGATTCTAACCCGATTGCGTGGCAGGCGAACCGAATTCCTCCGCGCTCTCCGCCTCTCCGCGGTAAAAACAGAAGCTAAAACGGAAAAGGCCGACTTTCCAAAAATTCGGAAAGTCGGCCTCTGAATTTCGTGTCGAAAGCCGCGCTAACGGCTTTCGCCCTGAGCAAGTGCTAGTTAGCAGCCGCAGTCGTCGCAGCCGCCGCAGTTGCCACAGCCTTGGCTCTGGCAGCAGCAATCGCCGCAGACCGAAGCGCCGCAGTTACCGCCGACGTTGACGTTGCCACCCCAGCCGTTGCAGACCGGGACGGTGACCTGTTGCGGAACCATGACGCACTTGCGAACTTGGATTTGCTTCTGAACCTGAACCGGCACGCAGACGGTGTAGTTCTCGGTGCGCTGTTCCGGAACCTGATCGTACATGGTCACGTTGTAGTTCTCGGTGCGCTGTTCGTTGACGATGTCGCAAACGGTGACCGTGTAGGTGCGGGTGCGTTGTTGCGGCACGCAGACCGTTACGGTGCGCTCGCGAGTTTGAGTCGTCCAGGTCGTCTGAGGAACTTGGCAAGTGCGCTGTTCTTCAACGTAGACGCAGTACTGAACCGGGCGGGTGCGAGTTTGCGTCTGGTAGCTGCACTGACGAACCAAGCGGGTGCGCGTTTCGGGACGGCAGCGAACGACGTTGACGGTGCGAGCGCGGGTCTCGAGACGGCAGCGGGTGACCGTAACCGGACGAACCTGCTGCTCGATGCGGCAGCGGGTCACCGTGCGCATGCGCTGCTCAGGACGGCAGCGAGTGACGGCGACTTGGCGCGAGCGGGTTTCGGTACGGCAGCGGGTAACCTGGATCGTACGGGTGCGCTGTTCCGGACGGCAAAGCGTCACGGTGTAGGGATACTCTTGGTTGGTGACCTGGGTCTGGTAGGTCGTCACAGGAACTTGTTCGGTGACGATATTGGGAACCCAAACGCGGCGGCAAACCTGCATGGTCGCCGGAGCGCAGCCGGCGGCGCCGCCAGCTCCACAACCACCGCAATCGCCGCAGCCCATGCCGCAACCGCCGCACGATCCGCAACCGTTGCCACAACCATTGCCGCAGCCGTTCCCACAGCCATTGCCACAACCACCGTTGGCGACGGGCACTTCGACCATTTGATTCTGGTAGCTGCCCATGTCGCGGGTGCAGGTGCGGTAGGTGGTCACCGGAACGCGCGTGCAAACTTGGCGGACGCCGGTGCGCTGTTCCTGGTAGGGACCCATGACGGTGTAGTTCTGTTGAACGTTCTCGACGTAAGGCACGTTCACCGTGTACTGCTGCTCGACCATCTCGGTGTAGGGCACCATGACGGTGTAAGGCACTTGTTCGGTGTACGGAACGCTGACGTTGCACGTTTGGTTGATCGTTTCCTGGTAGGGAACTTGAACGTTGTAGTTCTGCTGGACCGCTTCGGTGTAGGGAACCATCACCGTGTAGGGGACTTCGACGTTGTTGTACACCGGCACTTGAACGTTGAACGTTTCTTCGCGGGTTTCCATGCGCGGCACGCGGACCGTGTAGGTCTGCTGGACCATGTTGGTCACCGGCACTTGAACGGTGTACTGTTGGGTCTGCTGTTGCGGAACCATTTCGACGTAGTTCTGCGTGCGGGTTTCTTGCCGAGGAACCTGGCGAGCGACCGTAAAGGTGCGCGAACGGGTCTCGGTGCGCGGCACGCACTTCATGACCGTATAGGTTCGCGTTTGAGTTTGCGGTTGATATTCGGTAACGGTGACCGTCTGCGTCTCATTGACGTACTGGGGAACCATGACGGTCTTCTGCATGTACTGGGCGCCACCGGCGGCGCCAGCACCAGCTGCACCGGCGCAAGCGCTGCACGCGCCGCAACCGCCGCAGTCGGCTTGGACGGAGCTGGCCGAACAGAAAGCGGCGGCCAGGCCCATCGCGAACAAGAACGGGCGAAACTTCATGAGGAACTCCTCTCGAGGAACGAATGGCCAACCGGCCAGCCCGAAGCACCAAAATCGCTATTGCAACGAGCCGTAGCGACGCTGTAAGAACGGTTTTGCCTAGAATTTAGATCCTAGGGGTGGGGTGTCAATATGCGCGTCCTGAGCAAGCTGGCGAAAAGAGGCAAGCCGTAGAGGGGCCAGGGGCTCTCTCGCTTGCGGCGAATTCGCACGTTTGCTCAGCCGACGGATGCGGATTCGGATGATTGTGGAAAGTGTAACGGAACGAGCTTTCATTACGAGTAGTTCGCCGGCAAATTTACCGCAAAATTCGCCAAGCCCCCAATCGTTAAATTTTCGCGCGCTCGCTCCCGTCAAGCGCTGAACGCTCAGCGCTCGCTGTGGCAGCGCGCTACATCGCGCGCTCCGCTTGGGTGCCAGCGCCGCTCGTTCCGCACAGCGAAGAGTGGTTCCCAACGGATCACTCTCCCCCCTTTCCCATCCGCCGATGGCCGCACGCGCCTCTCTATGCAAGAGAAGTGCCAACTGCGCAAGCTGGGTTGACTCTGCCGACGTTCAGGCGAGTTGTCGCGGAGCGCTATTTGCCACGGCCGATCCAAGGGAAAGCGAGAAGCCCTGACATTGCTGCAATAACTCTCGCCTCCTATACTTAACCGGGAAGTTAAGAAGAAAGATTCTCCACAGAGCGAGCTGTCTCGCTCGGTTGTCATACGCAGGAGCGATCATTTGTCGCCTAAGAACAAGGTGCTCTGGGTCGGGCCATCCTCGGAACAGGCGTTTCCGGCGGGCGAGCTGGCGGATCACTTCGAAATCGAATACGTCGAATCACCGCTGGATGCTGTCAGCCAGTTGGCTCGCGATAAGTACAGCGGCGTATTCTTGCACGGCAGCACGCTCGCAGCCGAAACCAACATGGTCCGCCTGCTGCAAAGCGAACGCATCCTCGATGGCATGCCCGACGGCGTGGCCCTCGTCACCGCCGAGATGAACATCACCTGGGCCAATCGCTGTCTGCGCGCTTGGTCGGCCGTCTCCGAAGTCGTCGGCCAAAACTTCTACGCCGCTCTGGGCAACCCGGAAATCATGGGTCCGGACTTCTGTCCGTTCCACACCGCCCTGGCCACCGGCAACGCCAGCAGCAGCACGCTGCAGACGGCCGACTTCAAGTATTTTCAGGTCCACGTCGCGCCGCTGCCCAACGCCTCCTCCGATCAAGCCGCCTTGGTGGCCACCGTCAGCGACATCACCGCCGAGATCGTTCAGCAGCAGAAGCTGGCCGCCATTCACCAGGCCGGGCAAAAGCTGACCGACCTCAAGCCCGATGAGATCTTCGCGATGGATACGCAAGCGCGTATCGATCTGCTCAAGGACAACATCCGCCACTACACCCGCGACTTGCTCAACGTCGAAGTCATCGAGATCCGCTTGCTCGAGCAGTCGACGCGCACGCTGATTCCACTGCTGAGCGTCGGCATCGATCAAGAGGCGGCCGATCGCAAACTGTTCGCCCGCTCGCAAGGCAACGGCGTGACCGGCTATGTGGCTTCGACCGGACAGAGCTATCTGTGCGAGGACGCCGGCCAGGACCCGCTGTACCTCGAAGCCTTCAAAGGGGCCCGCAGCTCGCTGACCGTGCCGATCCTGCTGCACGAGCAAGTCATCGGTACGATCAACGTCGAGAGCCCGCGGATTTGCGCGTTCAACGCCAGCGACATGCAGTTCCTCGAGATCTTCGCCCGCGACGTGGCCGTCGCGCTCAATACGCTCGAGCTCTTGGTGGCGCAGAAAAACAATACGGCTCTGCAAAGTTGCGAAGCGATCCACAGCGCGGTCGCTCTGCCGGTCGACCATATTCTGCTCGACGCGGTCAACGTGATCGAGCGCTACATCGGCCATGAGCCGGAAGTCGTCCAGCGCTTGCAGCGCATCGTCCAGAACGCCCGCGACATCAAACGCGTCATCCAGCAGATCGGCCAGCGCATGGCCCCGGTCGAAGCCATCCCGGCCGGTTGCACGCAGCAGCAACACGCCAAGCTGCGCGGCAAGCGGATCCTGGTGGTCGACGCCGACAAGATGGTCCGCAACGACGCGCACGCGCTGCTCGAGAAGTATGGCTGCATCGTCGAGACGGCCAGCTCGGGCGACGAAGCGGTGCTGCTGTTCCGCAATAGCGGCCTGGAAGCGTCCTACGACGTTGTGATCTCCGACATCAAGCTGCCCGACTACAGCGGTTACCAGTTGATGCTGCGGCTTCAGGCGCTTCAGGATCAAGTGCCGATGGTCCTCATGACCGGCTACGGTTACGATCCCGGACACTCGATCGTCAAGGCTCGCCAGGCTGGCCTGCATCCCAAGGCACTACTCTATAAGCCATTCCGCGTAGCCCAGCTGATCAACGTCATCGAGACGATTATCGATTGCTACCAGACGCAGGTGGTTTAGTCAGATAACCCGACGCGTAAGCGAGGGACGAACCCGCCGAAGAGCTCTGCCTCA
>JBQCEI010000242.1:0-4487 GCA_051960375.1 Aureliella sp.
ATCGACCGCTTCTATGTCGAGGAGTTCGCTTGGTTCTTGGCGCGGCTGCAAAGCGTAACGGAGGGGCCATCGACGCTGCTCGACAATGCGATGGTCCTGTATGGCGGCTGCATCAGCGAAGGCAACCAACATTTGCACAGCAATTTGCCGCTGGTTCTGGCTGGCCGCGGCGGCGGTGCGCTTCAGCCGGGCAAGCGCTTGGCCGCCCCTGATCCGACGCCGATGTGCAATCTGCACTTGGCTTTGACCGAGCGAATGGGTATGAAGCTCGGACAGTTCGGCGATAGTACCGGAAGCTTGCAGGGAATCTGAGCGCTCTTGGATTTTACCGCGGAGGGCGCGGAGGACGCAGAGGGAAGAAAATATTCACTTCCCGCAAGAGGGATACGAGCGCTGATTTCACACCTCCGGTACTCTGATGCATGAATACGATTTACTGCTCACTTTAACCGGCGCGCTGGCCTCTGCGCTCGTTCTGGGGTACATCACCTATTGCATTGGTCTCTCGCCGATCGTCGGCTACTTGTTGGCGGGAATTGCGGTGGGACCGAAATCGCCTGGCTTCACCGCGAATCCAGCCATCGCCAATCAGTTGGCCGAGCTGGGCGTCGTGCTGCTGATGTTCGGCGTCGGCTTGCACTTCGACCTGAAAGATCTGGCCCGGGTGCGGCGCATTGCGATCCCTGGAGCGGTCGTCCAGTGCACCATCTCTGCGCTGTTGGGAACGACCGTCGCGCTCATGTTTGACTGGGACGTGCGTTCGTCGCTGGTCCTGGGGCTCGGCGTGGCGTTCGCAAGCACCGTGGTGGTGACACGGTTGCTAGCCGACTCGCACGAACTGCAAACGTTTGTCGGCCACGTAGCGGTCGGGTGGCTGATCGTTCAAGATCTGCTGGCGGTGCTGGCTTTGGTGTTGCTCCCTTCGATTGCGGCCAACGCATCGTTCGGGGCTGCGGAAATTGCGATGGTTCTCGCCAGCGCTGCGCTCAAGATCGGCATCGTTGTCCTCACCGTGACCGTCATCGGCGGCCGACTGATTCCGGCCGTTCTCCGCCATGTGGCCGACACGCGTTCGCGCGAACTCTTCACCCTCACGGTGCTGGTCATCGTGCTCGGCATTGCCCTGGCCTCGGCGCGACTGTTTGGCGTGTCGATGGCGCTGGGCGCATTTTTGGCCGGTGTGGTGGTGGGGCAATCGGATTTTAGTCTTCGCGCGGCGACCGAGGCGCTGCCGCTGCGCGACGCGTTTGCGGTTCTGTTCTTCGTCTCGGTGGGAATGCTGTTCGATCCGGCCGTGCTCGTCGCGCATCGTCCGCTGCTGCTATCAATCTTGGCGTTGGTGATCTTAGTCACGCCGCTGGTGACGAGCTTGATCATCCTAGTGCTCGGCTATCCGCTGCACCTCGCGCTGCGCGTGGGATTGTCCTTCGGGCAGATCGGCGAGTTCTCGTTCATTCTGGCCAATATGGCTCGCGAGCTGAGCCTTTTACCGATCGAAGCGATGCATGTCTTAGTGGCGGTATCGATCTTTTCGATGTCGATTTCCCCGTTGGCGGCATACTGCGTCAATCCACTGGCCACCCAGCTCCGACGCTGGCATTTTTGGCGCAGGCTGTCGACGATGCGTAAACCATTCTCGCTTGTCCCCGCCGCGACATTGCTTGATGATCGCGTCGAACCGGACAAAGGCTTTCGGACCGTGATCGTCGGCTTTGGCCCAGTCGGCCAGACCGTAGCCCGCTTGCTTTCGCAAAGCGGAATTGTGCCGACGATCATTGAGATGAACCACCAGAGCATCGCCGAGATTCGCGAGCGCGGATTCCGAGCGGTTCTGGGGGACGCCACGCATCCGGAAACGCTCAAGCGAGCCGGCATCGAAGCCAGCTTGAGCTTGATCCTCAGCGCCTCGTCGATCCACGGCGCGGCCGAGATCATTCGTCTGGCCCGCGAAGCTAATCCGAAGATCAAAGTCATCGTGCGCTCTGCCTATCTGCGCGAGCGGCAATCGTTGATCCGCTCGGGTGCCGACACCGTCTTCGCGGGCGAAGGCGAAGTCGCCATGGCGCTGGCCGAGTTCATCCTCCGAGACCTCGGCGCCACGGCCGATCAGATCGACCGCGAACGCGACAAGGTGCGCTCCGAGCTGTTTAGCTAGGCGAGCATTTGTTTGTTACCGCGGAGGACGCGGAGGGCGCGGGGAGGCACTGAGCCATATTGCGATCTGGTTGAGACGGGTAACCACGAAGACACTAAGATGGCTACTGCGTGTTCTTATTTGAAGGCTATAAACTATAGTTCATGCGGAGTACGCAGTTTGTCTACGCTCGTCTACAATCCAATTCACTTAGGCAGCTATCCAGACGCATGGAAAGATCGGTGGGACTTTCTTCGCTACTTTATCGAATGCTGGTTTGCACCTGTCCTGCCATCCGATGGTTACTCACCCCGCGCGTTGCAGAATCTCGAGCAACAGTTAGGCTGCCAGCTACCGCAGGCTATTGCCACGGTTGTCCGACATTGTGGATGCCGGCGGGACATTTGGCAGTCCCTGACCGACATAAGAACACTGTTCCAAAAGCTCGAACGTATCGGTGACGTGATAGTTGTTAATACTGTTGTACCAATGTATGCATTTCCAATCGGTGCTGGTTTAGTCGATCCAGAGCTGTACTTTTGGGATTCTCGAAACAAAGAAATATGTGAATTCGCCGGTAGGCTCTCAGATCAGCTGCTTTATACGGTCGTAGATGATTTGTGGACGGGCAAAGGAACTGAACGCATTCCATACTTCACGAAGCAGGTAAGTATTGAGCCGGAGGAAGTAAAGGTCGGGCCTAACGGCGAGTGGCTCCAAGAGCAAGAGGTCGCTAGCCGCATGATGCGCTCGCCTGCATTCGGTGTCCAATCTGTCTCTTACCACGCGCCTGATCTGATAGTGGAGCCTTGTTATCCAAACAGTTTTCGCGTCGCAGCTCGAAGTGCGACAGCACTGGATGTATTGCCTGAGTGGCTCCGTACCAGACTAGAAAGCGATGCAGATATCCTTGTCGAATACGATTTCTATCGCCGCCAAGGCGTCGACATTCCCTTCGAGCCACCAGAACAGTAACAACAGCCGTGCGCGCGGAGAGCTGCGTCGGCGCGCGTCTGTGCGCACACCGCTGTGCGTTTATGGAACGTGGTTCCTCAGCGGCCTCTCTGCGGCCAACAACTTTGTGCCTTCGTGTCTTTGTGGTTCATTGAAGTCCTAAGCAAACGCAGCGGTATGTTGGGAATTTTCCAGGCTGCTGTGCGAACGGAACGACTTCGGACCTCCATGTGCTAATTAAGTCGCCGTCCTATTTCTTCATCAGCCGCAGGGCGCCGGCCCGCGGTTGCGGGCGATCACAGGGAGCGAACGGGAATGGCTTGGGAGGTGATCCAAAAACAGCCCGCCGCGGCTGTCCAGCCAAACCTTGTCGACTATACCCGAGCTCGGCAAGACTTCTCGTGGCAAGCCGCGCGGCGCGAGCTCTCGGGGCTGCCGGCCGGCGGCTTGAACATCGCTCACGAAGCTATCGATCGCCACGCTCTTGGACCTCTTCGCGACAAGACCGCCATCCGCTGGCTGGGTAAGGACGGGCAAGTCGAAGATTTTTCTTACGATCGACTGCGCCGGGCGACGAATCGCTTCGCCAACGTGCTCGAGCGGCTGGGAGTCCGCGCGGGCGATCGCGTCTTTGCGCTGACTGGCCGAATTCCGACGCTCTACATCGCTGCGATGGGCACTCTCAAACATCGCTCGATCTTTTGTCCGATGTTCTCCGCGTTCGGCCCCGAGCCGATCAAAGCGCGACTGAGGATCGGCCAAGGACGCGTTCTGGTGACGACTCAAGAGCTCTACGAAAAGAAGATCGCACCTCAGCGACAAGCTCTGCCCGATCTCGAGATTATTCTGCTGGTGACTACGTCGAGCGAGCCCGATAGCACGGCCGATTGGGGCGACGGCGTTTACAACCTCAGCCGCTGGATGGACGAAGCGAGCGATCAGTATGCGATCCCTCCGACCGATCCCGAAGATCCGGCCCTGTTGCACTTTACCAGCGGCACGACCGGCTCGCCCAAGGGAGCGATCCACGTGCACGATGCCGTCACGGCGCATCACATCACCGGCCGGTTGGCGCTCGATCTGCATCCGGACGACATCTTCTGGTGCACGGCCGATCCGGGCTGGGTCACCGGCACGTCGTACGGCATCATCGCGCCGCTGACCAACGGCGTGACGAGCATCGTCGACGAAGCCGACTTCGACGCGAGCCGCTGGTATGACATTCTGCAGCAACAGCAAGTCACCGTTTGGTACACCGCTCCGACCGCCATTCGCACGTTGATGCGTGTCGGCGCCGAACTGGCTCGCGAGCACGATCTGAGCAAGCTGCGGTTCGCCGCCAGCGTTGGCGAGCCGCTCAATCCCGAAGGAGTTGTCTGGGGGCTCGAGGCGTTCGACT
>JBQCEI010000243.1:0-9897 GCA_051960375.1 Aureliella sp.
CTCTGCCTGGGACCGCACTGTCTTCGAGGCTCCGCCTCGCAGCACCTGCCTTGATGCGCCGCGCAACAATCAACCGTCGGGCGTTAGCCCGCGGTTTGCCGCAAGAAACCGGACGCTACCGCGTGCCGGCTGATGCATTCCTGTACTGCATACCGCTCGCGCGGGTTCCAAGGAGACGGAGCCTCCAAGACAGTGCGTTCCTAGGCGGAGCCTGGGAACGAGGGTTAGGGCACCTCGCGATAAGCCTGCACCTCAAACGGATTATCGCGATAAGCATCGCCGCCGCGCAGCCACTGCCAGGCCGATGCGAGCAGATAGGCCGGGCCCATCAGCGGCCCCCAGCGCTCGAACTGGCGCACATGCACGCGCTCGTGCAAACAACATAGATCGAGCCCGCTGGCGGTCTGGCCGATGATCACATGCCCGAGCGTCATTCCCAGCGTGTAGGGCCCCGTCGGCAGCCGCCGCACCAGCCAGGCGGTCGCGCCGCCGTAGAACTCCAGCGCTCCGGCTCGCAGCCGTCCGCGCCCGCCGGTCAGGATGCCGAGCAGACCGATGGCGATGCCAGCCAGCGTGTAAGGGCTGGCCCAGGTGACGAGCAACGTCTTCCAAAACGCTTTCCATACCGATCGCAACAGCCCCATCTCACATCATCCTTCCTGTACCACAACATTAGCCGCAGGGCCTTAGACCGCGGTTTTCCGCCGGTAACCGGACGCTTACACGTGCCGGCTGATTGGTGTCTTCCTGTCTTCGTGGTGAATTGTTTTCTGGTCCCCCGCCGACCGTCTATCATATGCAGGCGCCCCCCTCTTGGAGCGTTGCCAGTCCGATTCCTTCACTTGCGGAGAACTGTGTCATGACTCATCACAGCAAGCAGACGCGCCGCCAATTCGCTACCACGATAGCTGCCGTCGGAGCCGGCGCGGCGTTCGGCATCCAACCGCAGCGCTCGCCTGCGGCGGCCAGGCAGCGGCTGCGAATCGCCTTCATCGGCGTCGGCGGGCGAGGTGGCAGCAACCTGGCGACGATCGCCGGCCAGAGCGATGTCGAAGTCGTCGCTCTGTGCGACGTCAATGCGCGCAACCTCCGCGCCGCAGCCAAGAATCATCCCGATGCGAAAACGTATAGCGACTTTCGCGTGCTGTACGACGACTTGAAAGACTACGATGCGGTGGTCGTCAGCACCACCGAGCACACGCATGCCTTCGCGACGCTGCCCGCCTTGCGCATGGGCAAGCACGTGTACTGTGAAAAGCCACTGACGCAAAACGTGGCCGAAGCGCGCTTGATCACGGAGGCGGCTGCCAAGGCGGGCGTGGCGACGCAGATGGGCACACAGATCCATGCCGGCTCGAACTATCATCGCGTCGTCGAACTGATTCAGAGCGGCGCGATCGGGCAAGTCCGCGAAGCGCACGTGTGGGTCGCCCGCGCTTGGGGGCTGCAGAGCGAAGCGGAAGCCAAAGAGAATCACGACATCGTCTACGTGACCGAGCGTCCGGCCGAGGCGCAAACGCCGCCCGAGTATCTCGACTGGGATCTGTGGCTCGGGCCGGCCCCGGAGCGTCCTTATCACGAAGTCTATTTCCCGGGCCCCAAGTGGTATCGCTGGTGGGACTTCGGCAACGGCACCATGTCGGACCTGGGCAGTCACTGGATGGACTTGCCGTTCTGGGCGCTGAAACTGGATCACCCCGTCAGCGTCGAAGCCCACGGCGGCACGCCCCATGCGGAGATCGCGCCCGCTTCGATGACCGCGGTCTATCAGTACGCCGCTCGCGGCGACATGCCCGCCTGCACGGTCTCTTGGTATCAAGGCACGCACAAGCCGCAGGCCTGGCTCGACAAGACGATTCCACAGTGGAACAGTGGCGTGCTGTTTGTCGGCAACCGCGGCATGTTGCTGAGCGATTACGGCAAGCACGTGCTGCTGCCCGAAGAGCAGTTCCAGGACTTCAAGCGCCCCGAGCCGTTCATCCCCGATTCGCCCGGCCAGCACCAAGAGTGGCTCGAAGCGTGCCGCAGCGGCGCTCCGACAGCCAGCCCCTTCAGCTATGCCGGCCCGCTGACCGAGGCCAATCATCTCGGCAACGTCGCTTATCGCGCCGGCGGCAAGATTCTGTGGGATGCCGCCAACATGCGGATCACCAACAACGAGGCAGCCAACCAGTTCCTCGGCCGCACGCCCCGCGCCCCGTGGAAGCTGGCTTAGACGCCATCCGGTCTTCTTCGTGTCTTGGTGGTTCCCGAAATGCCAACGAAAAACCCTCCGGCAACCTGAATCGATCGCCGGAGGGTCCGGGTCTGAAGGTCTACATGGGGCCGCGCTTGCGAGTGCGGCCCAGGGCGCGATTACTCGCGCGGGCGGATCACACCGGTCAGGCCGGCGTAGTCAACGCGATCATCGGAGTGCCACAGCGGCTGGCCCAGTTCGACGCGGCGGCGGAGGATCTCGATCTTCTCGGCGGAGCCGGCTGGCGCATCGGTGGGCAGGAAATGTTCGTTGTGTGCCGGATCGAAGTCTTCGTCGTGACCGTACTTCAGGATCGCTTCAAAAACGTTCTTGCAAACTGACATGCAAAAGGTCCCTCAAGGAAAATGAAACATTATTTGCCATAAAGCCGCGACTTTTGGCCATTCGGGCGCGCGGCTTGCTATTCGTCGCGTGTGTGTTGTGGTTGCGATACCGGTTTCACTTCCTTGCCCGACGCAAACTTGGGGCTCCCAGTCAGTGCCTGTCGCGAGCAGTTCCGTTGCCCTGAGGCGGCTGAGAGAGCCATCGTGTGGGACGCAGGTCGCCGCTAACCGATAGCGACTGTCAGGTGTCCCACAGTCCCCTGTTCGTCGCTCTCGGAGCTGCGCTGGCGTCTGAGCCATGCGGCGGCGTTCCAAGCGACGAACAAGTGACCAAGCGATTATTTCCTGCGAGATGCCTCTGTCAAGAAAATTACGTTAATTTCCAAGGGCAAGATGGGCCTTCTGCGTGCTCCTGCGACCGCATGTTCGCCCTGCTGAGAGTTGAGCGCTTGAGCGGTTCGCAACGCCCGCCTGTGGCTGATCGAAGCGCTTGACAAACCAGCGCAGATAGCGCGGGAAAATTGCGTTCCGTTAAGCTCGCGCAGTGGTGAGATTTACTACGCTGTCCTGGCGGAGTTCTCGATGCCGCGGCTGGCGTGCGGCGAGGCGCGCCAATCGGGCTCGCCGCCAGCCCCTCGCGAGGACCGTCGATGCGACCGGCCAGCCGCGGCCGAAAACCGCACGTCATCGCGTCGTTTCTGCGGGCCCCGAAAGAAGCAGATTGGACACTTAGCCAGCTCGCGCCGCTGGCGATTTGCTTGCTAAACGACCGCCCGCTGGTCACTCAAAGAGCAAGCGACCGAAGCGCCGGTACTCATGAAAGCTGTCGCCGACGCGAGCCCAGTCCCAACTCCCCTTCTCGCCGCCGTCATAGTCCACCCGGTAGAAGTTGGCTCGCCACGTCGAGCCCGGCTTGGGGGGCACATTGCTCAGCGGCTTCAGAAGCTCAAAAGGCACGAATACTTCGGCCGACCAGCCTTCGACGGCTGCTTTGGGCGACGCCTCTCCGCCGCGGACGGCCACCGCTTTGCGAACCTTGCGCGACCCGCTGTACATCCAGGGACGCCAGCCCAGAAACTGGCCGCCGACGTTCGGGACGAGAATCGGCAGTTCGTATCCCAGCGGCGAAATCTCGTACTCGAAGTAAATCGAATGCTCCTGATCGGGCCAGAAAAAGCACTCGTATACATCCTCCGTCCAAAGGTCCAGATAGTCCTCCGTTTTGGTGGCGGTCAATTGCTTGTCCGCACCGTCGAAGAGGACGTAGATACCGGTGGCCGAGTAGAGCACTTTGAAGCGCGTGGGGTAGTCGTGCTCTGACCCAGGACGGGCGTTGAGGCTCACCCAATCGGCTCGCTTCCATGCCTCGGCCTTCCCATCGCCGGTGACTTCGAAATCTTCACAGCGAGGCACCTTCAATTCCGGCACCGTCGCGTCGGGACTCTGGGCCTGTGTCGGTAGCGAGGCCAGTGCTGAAAGGGCACACGCCAAAAGGATCGATACGGATCTCAACATCAGCGACATAGCGGTATCCCTCATCCAAGAAGCTCGAGCGTTGACAAGAACAGCCTAACAGTATGGCAGTTCTCGCCGACGACCCGAACGGTTGAAGAGTTTTTACCGCGGAGACGCAGAGAGCGCGGAGGAATTTACTGGGCGGCGCGCGGAGCGCGGGAGACGCGCTCGAGCAGGATGAAATTGCGGCCGCGGTACTCGGTCACCTGCCCGGTCACCAGCCAGCGTTTGTCGCTCGAGTCGGCTCGGACCGCTTGCACGACTCGCTCCAAGGCCAGGTTCTCAAGCGCTTCGAGGCTCTGCTTTTCGTCTTCGATTTCAAAGATCAGCGCGTCGGCGGCGCTGCGGACGATCATCAGTTTGGATTCGACGCGAGCCCCTTCGCGCAACAACTTCACCGGCTCGCGGGCAGTTTGCGACTGCTGGCCAGCGGCTTGCGTAGACCCGTCGCCGGCGGTCAGGTTCGAACCGATCGCGGCCAGACCGATCAGGTTGACCATCCAGAACATGGGCGAATGAGTTGCTGTTCGGAGTGTGGAATGCATGTTGTTCATCCAACGGTACAGCCGACAGAAGACGAGGTCGCCAAAGGACGAGATCACAGAAGATTAGGTCGCCATAAGACTAGGCCACAGAAAGTGACGAGGCCGACCGCCGCGGTCACTTGTTCGATTTGGGCAGAGCCATGGCGTGCAAACAAATGACGCCTCCCGAGGTCAGCAGCGCCCAGCCCAGCCAAGTCGGCGGCTTGAGTTGCTTCTTCGGCGAGGGATGCACGTTCAAGTAAACCGAAGTGCCGAAGTCGGCTGCCGAGGCGTACTGCGATCCTTTCGTAAAACGAGCCAAGACGCGCGTGCTAGGTTCATTGAGCACGAACGATTCGATCGATCGGAACTGGACGCCCAAGAGAAACAGCAATACGCCGATCATGAAGTAACGATTGCGATCCAACTCCATGATTCTGCCCCTTCTGCCCACTGCCGGCGGGCTGGCCGCAATGGCAGCGGCCGATCAAGCCTCTGTGCGGCGACACCGAATTTTCTATCGGCCGATCTGCTGGCAAAATCGGGGAAAGTTCGGCCGGTTCGGGTTAGGCAGTTTGCGCGGCTGGCGAGGCCAGGATTCACCGCGGAGGACGCGGAGAGCGCGGAGAAGGGTTCGCCTTTGGCGATGGTGTGGCACTGGCTATGCCAGTGCTCTTTTTTCAAAGTTTGCCGCGTTCAAGCCCACAAAGACGCCCCGATGGCGAACTGGATAGGACCATTTCTCAACCGAAGTTGGATCTGCATTGGAACGCTTCACCGGGACTTCTGACCTTTCAACTCCGAAGCAGAAGACACTGGCATAGCCAGTGCCACACTCGCCGGAGGATGCGGAGAGCGCGGAGAAGAGTCGCCCAGAATCAACGGGCGCTTAGAAGCCGTTGGTCCACTCGCGGAGTAGCCCTTCGACGCGCGTGCTAACCGATTCCACGCCGTTGTTTTCCATCAGTTTGTTGTCCTTGGAACTGACGAGGGCCGCGGCCAGCGACGGATGGCGCTGCCAATCCTCGAGCGAGTAATTGCGGATGTCGTAGTAGGGCATTTCCAGCTTGGCAGCCACCTTGGGAACCAAGTGCACGCTCTCCTTGGAGCGCACGACGTAATAGTTCATCGCGATCAAGATCCCGACGGCACCACAGACCATCCCTGAAAAAAAGCTTGATAATCGCGACATCGCTCCCCACTCCTCCGATAAAAAACGGTGCACTGCTCGTCATACTATGCTTCGCTCGCGTTGCGATGCAACGCCAGTCGCAATGCTCGCAATTGAGCATTGCCCGCGATTGACTCCGTGCGTTCCTGCTGGGGAAGGATGAAGTTTGTGGCTACGCTGCTGAACCGCATGTTGTGGTGGATGATCCGCTGCTTTTTGAAGGTGCGTTACCGCGTCAAGCTAGAAGGGGCGGAGCAGCTCAGCAACTTGAGTGGCCCAACCCTCGTGCTGCCCAACCATCCGGCGTACGTCGACCCGCTGATCTTGCTTGCGAACTTGCGGCTGTACCGGCCGCTGCGGCCGCTGGTCTTCACCGGCACGTACCGCGTGCCCGTGCTGCGGCCGCTGATGAGCGTCGCCCGCGCATTCGAAGTCCCCGACCTCTCGGCCGCCAGCCGCGATGCGCAAAGCCGCACGCGCGAGATGATCGATTCGGTCGTTGCCGAAATGGACAAGGGGGACTGTTTTTTGATCTATCCATCGGGCCGCTTGCAGCGCGGCGACGTCGAAGTGATCGGCGCGGCGCGGGCCGCATATGACATCGTCGGCCGCGTCCCCGAGCTGAACATTGTCCTGGTGCGCACCCGCGGCGTCTGGGGAAGCATGTTCTCGTGCGCTCGCGAAGGAACAGTGCCGAACCTCGCCCAGGTGGCGCGATCGGCGTTCGGCTGGCTGATGGCGAGCCTCGTCTTTTTCATGCCGCGGCGCCCCGTGACGGTGAAAGTCGAAGTCGTCTCGCGCGGACAGCTGCCGCTCGAGTCGCGCGAGGCTTTCAATGCCTATTTGAAGAACTGGTACAACATCGACGGCGGCCAGAAGCCGCTGTTCGTGCCTTATCACTTTCTCTTCGGCCCGCGCACCGGCGATTATCGCGGCCGAGCCGGCGGTGCCCAGCACGATCTCTCGAAGGTCAAGCCGAAGACGATCCAGCTAGTCAACGAACTGCTGCAAGCTCACTTGAAGCGCGAGCTGACCGACGACGAGCTTCAGCCCGAGACGACGCTCGAATCGCTGGGCATGGACAGCCTCGACCGCATGGATTTTGCGCTCAACGTCGAGCGCCAGTTCGGCTTCCACAGCGGGCAAGTCGTCAGCAAGGTCGGCGAGCTGTGGGCGCTGGCTGACGGACAGCTCAGCGCGTCGGCAGCGCAGCCGCTGGAGGTCCCGCCGGCTTGGAATCAGCCGCCGCGCGATCGCCATCGCCAGCTCGAACCGCTGGCCGAGACGATCGGCGCGGCCTTCGTGCGCCGCGCGCAGGCCGAGCCCGACATGGTGGCGGTAGCCGATCGCATCAGCGGCGTGCTAACGTATCGACGCTTGCTCATCGGGGCTTCGCTGATGGCGGCCCACTTGCGCAAGCTACCTGGCAAACATGTGGGGATCATGTTGCCAGCCTCCGTTGCCGCCGACATCGCGTTCTACGCGGCTCAGCTCGCCGGCAAGATCCCGGTGATGCTCAACTGGACGACCGGTCCGAGCGGCCTGGCGCACGCAGTATCGGTCACCGACGTCAAACACGTGGTCACTTCGCAGAAGCTGGTCGATCGTTTGGATGTGCAAGTCGTCGGCGCGGAGTTCGTATTTTTGGAAACGGTCCGCGGGCAGACCACGCGCTGGGCTCAACTGCGCGGCTTGCTAGCCAGCTACATCGCACCAGGATCGTTCCTCAAGCTGGCCCAGGGTCAGCAGCCGGGCGACACGGCCGTCTACCTGTTTACCTCCGGTTCGGAGAACTTGCCCAAGACGGTGCCGCTGACGCACGAGAACTTGCTTACCAATGTCTGCGACAGCCTCGAGGTCTTGCGTCCCAGCAGCGATGATCGCTTGCTCGGTTTCTTGCCTCCATTCCACAGCTTCGGTTTGACCGGCAACGTCATCCTCCCGATCCTGGCGGGCATTCCGTGCGTTCGCTTTGCCGATCCGACCGATGCCCGCGGGCTGGTCGCCACGATTGCCGCTTATCGGCCGACGCTGCTGTTCACCACGCCTACCTTTTTGGGATTCATCCTGGCCGCATGCAAGGATGGCGAACTGGTCAGTCTTCGCAAGCTGATCACCGGCGCTGAAAAATGCCCCGAACAGGTCTTCGACCAATGCCGCAACCTGGCGCCTGAGGCGGTGATTTTGGAAGGCTATGGAATCACCGAATGCTCGCCGGTCGTGGCCGCCAACCGACTCGATGCGATCCGCCACGGCACGGTCGGCAAGGCGGTGCGGCATGTCGAGACGTGCGTCGTCGACATCGATACCTTGCAGCCACTGCCGCCGGATGAAACTGGGATGCTGCTGGTGCGCGGGCCGTCGATCTTCGGCGGTTACTATCGCCACGCCGGGCCGTCGCCGTTTGTCGTAGTGGACGGCAAGCAGTGGTATCAGACGGGCGACCTGGTATCGATCGGTACGGACGACGTGATCACCTTCCGCGGACGCCTGAAGCGTTTCTTGAAAGCGGGCGGCGAGATGATCTCGCTGCCGGCACTCGAGGAACCCTTTGCAAAGTTGTTCCCGGCCACCGATGCCGGTCCGAGAGTAGCGGTCGAAGGAATCGAAACGCACGACGGTCGCCACATCGCGCTCTTCACGACGTTTGATTACAGCTTCCGGGACGCCAGCCAGGTGCTAAAAGAAGCCGGCTTCTTCGGCGTGATGCGGCTCGACGAAGTCCGCCGCCTCGAACAGATCCCCGTGCTCGGCACCGGCAAGACCGACTACAAAGCCCTCCGCAAAATGATCGTCGATTCCCTAGGCCTGGGCGACGCGGGCTGACCTGTATCCGTTCTTACCGACAGGCCTTTTTCTGAATTCCTTTTTTTAACGCAGAGACGCAGAGAGGCCGACGCTGAGAGCGCAGAGAAAAGACAACAGATTGTCCCTGCGTCCTCTGCGTCTGCCTCTCTGCGTCTCTGCGTTAAAAAGAACATTGAAGAGCGTCGCGCAGGGTTTGTCCCTCGCTTACGCGTCGGGTTATCTTGGCGAGCCGCTCGCGGGATTCTGCGAGAGACGCAGCGGATCGAAGGCCCAGTAGGGCTGGACCGAGTCGATGACGGTGCGGAGATATTGCCGGCTGGCGATCGGCTGGTTCTGCAAGACTCGCCCCAGGTCGGTCAGCACACTGACGTTGCTGCCGTAGTACGAATGCCCCAGCAAGCTGCTGTCGACCGCCGTCGCATCGATCGTGTCGATGCCAGGAAACAAGAGCACGCCGGGCCCTGAATCGCCGACGCGCGGGCCGCTATTAAAATACCGCGAGGCGATGAGAGCCAGATCCGTCTGCGAAGTGTACAGCGTGACGTGCTGGGCCTTGGTAACGATGTACGGGGCCACGCGATTTTTGAAGATGTCAGCGTCGATGTCCGGAGCCGCCAGGACGACTTGATTGAACATCGGTTGCGGACTGATCCCGTCCATCTCTTTGAGAGCTTCGGTCAGGCCGACGTTGCCCATGCTGTGAGCCACCAGATTGATCGTCGTCGCCCCCGACTTGGCTGCCAGGTCGAGCAGAAAGGCTTTGATCTGCGTGACGCTCAGTTCGATGTTCTCTTTGTCGGTCATGTATCCGTACCAGTTGGCCTGCGAAGGCCAGCTGTAGAAGACCGGGGCGCCGGGGAATTGCGAGTCGGCGGCCATCTGCGCGGTCCGCCGCGCGGCATCTTCGAACGATACGTTGTAGCCATGGATGAAGACCAGGATGTTCTTGCCGTCGGCATCCATGCGCGAGTGCAGCTGCTTGAAGAAGCGGTCCTTCGATAGCTGCTCGACTGAAGTCAGCACGACGTGCTTGCCGACATCTTGCTGCACTTCCAGCTTGAGCAAGTTGGGGGACTCGAGCATGCCCGGTTCGTGCCCCGGCGGAATCGAAACTTCGCAAACGCCGAGCTCGATCTCCGCACGATAATCGCCGCCATAAGCGACCACCGGTCGCGCCGCCGTGTGGCTGTAGCTCCGTGCGGCTTGAAATCCCAGCGGCGCGACGGCGCCGATGGCGACGAGCGCCACCAGCGCGAACGGCCGATGCCCGCTTCGCAGGAATCCGACCAGGCACACGAG
>JBQCEI010000244.1:0-3952 GCA_051960375.1 Aureliella sp.
CGACGCGCCGCCGGGCTTGCTGGGCGGGCCGGAGAGCTGGAGCTTGTACAGCCGGTCGGAGAGCCAGAACCGCGGATACTTGCTGGCTTGCCACGGCCCGCCATCGCTCCAGGCGTAATACACCTGAAACTCGGGCTGATCGCTCATCGCCGACACGAAGTTGAGCTTCCAGAGGGTGTGCTCGGCGCCGCCGGCGTCGATGGTGACCTCCTGCCGCTCGTGCTCCTGCGTCACGCCGCGGCTCGAATAGCAGATCTCGGGTATGTGAACGGCGATCGGGCCGCGCGGCCCGAACAGCAAAGCCAGGTTGATGCGCGAACCGGTTTGAGAGTTTTGGTAAGTCCGCACCGTATGGCCGTAGCAGTGCAGCATCGCCTGTGCGGACTCGGGTAGTTCGCCCTCTTGGAGCAGCACCCAGTCGCCGAGCTTTTGCGGAAGCCGGTCGAGCTGGCTGCCGACCGCTTGCAAGTTGGCCTGGTGAACCCATCGGCCATCGAGCCAGCCGTGCGCCACTCCCGAGCCGATGCCCAGGCTCATCGCCAGGACGGTTGCCAGCACAAAGCTGGCCCGTGAGCTTTTCGCACTGCGAGCTTTCTCAAGCGTCTTGTTCTTGTTACTCATGGGTGCGATCCAGTTCCTTCGAGAGTTTCGCCAAGCTTCTTTGTTCTGCCGCAGTCAGTGTGGTCGCCTTCAATTGACCGATTTCGATTTGCTCCCAGATCTTCTGGGCTTCGGCCTGGTCGCCCAGGGCGATCAGTTCTTCGGCCAGCCTCATCTGGAAGCGCGGATCTTTTTCCAGCGAGATCGCTTCGAGAAGCGTCGCCTTGGCCTTGTCGTGCTGGCCGAGTCGGGACTGAACGATCGCGAGCGTATCGAGCAGCTGCGGATGCTTGCCGTAGAGCTGGATCGCCTTGGTAATCTTCTGCAAGGCGGCGCTCTCGCGTCCGGGCTGTTCGACCAAGGCCATGGCCAGGTTGTTCAGCGTACGAGCGCGGTTCGGTGCAAGCCGATCGACTTGTTCGTAGAGGGCGACCGCCTCGGAATAGCGTTCTTGCATCAACCGAAGCGTGGCCACTGCTTCAAGCAGCTGGGGCGAATCGGCATGTTCTTTGATAACCTCGGCCAGCGCTTGTTCGACCGCTTCGGATTGCGGCTCGGAAGGATGGATCAACACGATCTCAGGCAGCAGCGTGGCTGCGGCCACGTTGCCATCTTTCTGAAGCTGAGCCAGGCACAGGTCGACCGCTTGCTTGGTCTGGCCGGCTCTGGCAAGTCCCAATGCATAGGCTGCAAAGCGACTGGGATCCTTGGCGTAGGCTTTCTCGAACCAACCGAGCGCCTCGTCGTTGAGGTCCAGCTCCGACATCGCCTTGCCGACTTGTGCCCAGAGCTGTTCCTCTGGAAAGCCGCTGGCGCTGGCGATCCAGGCGGAAGCGACGCTCGAGAGGTCTTCGCCCTTGAGTTGGGCGATCTTCAGCCTGAGCTGCAAAACCAAGGGCGACGTGGCGGCGGCGCTGAGCTTGTCGACGATCTGCGAGGCTTCGTCGAGTTGCCCCGCTTCGATCAGCAGGCGGGCGAACGGCACTCCGTCGACTGCCTCGGGCGACCGCCGATCCATCAGGTCTCGATAGAGTGAGCAAGCCTGTTCGAAATCGAGGCGGCCCATCGGCGATGCGCGGCCTTTGGAGTCCGCCTTGACGAACTGCGCGGCGTACTGCTTGGCCAACACGCGTTTGGCAGTGGTGGCTTCCGGCAGCGAGGAGTGGGCGATCGAATTGAGCGTGGCGATTGCCGATTCCGTGCGATCGCGATCATCGCTTTGCAACGACAGCACCGCCCGCATGAGCGTCGAGCGCGTTGAGATCGAGTCGGCATTGCCCGAGAGCAACTGGTCGACTTCCGACCAAGGAACCTCCTCGGAGGCAACCACGTAGGCCATCGCCAGCTGCTCGCGGATCGCGGCATTGTTCTTATCTAGGCGGTGGGCAGCTTCCAGTTCGCTGAGCATGCCTGGCCGATCTCCCATTTGTTCCAGGATGCGAGCCAGAGCGATGTGGGGCCGCGATGCGTTGGGATCCAGCGCGATGGCTTCCTTCGCCCGCGCCTGCGATGATTCAAAATCGCGCAACGCCAGATAGCCGTTGGCGGCGGCCAGCAGCGCGACGTCTTTGGGCAGCGGAGACGACTCGAGAGCCTTCAGCTCTTCTTTGGCGTGCTCTTTGTCGCCCACGTCGAAGTGGAAGCGGAAACGCGCGTTCCAGACGTTGATGTCTTTGCCGCCGGTGAGCCGGGCGGCATGCTCGAGGCCATCCCAGGCTTCAGCCCGCAGCTTGGTCTTCTCTTCGGCCGATGTGCCCTTCGAATTCGCAACTGCCACGGCGATCTGGGCAGCCACCAACCACGCGTTGGCATCGTTGTGGTTGCGGCTAGTCGATTTTCGCGCTACGTCCAGTGCAGCCTTGAGATCGCCCTTTCTCTGAGCCAGCGCAATTTCCAACATCGAAGTGGGAACAACGCTCTCAGAGATGTTCGACAAACGTTTGAGCTCTCGCTCGGCTTCGTCGAGCCGATCCAAAGCGGTCAGTTCGGAAACCAGCAGCAAGACGGTCGATACTTGAGTATCTCCATCCTGGAGGGCTCGTCGCAGCAAGGTGACGGCCTTCTCTCGGTCCCCCTTGATCGCAGCAATCTGCCCGCCGAGCGCCGCACCCATACCCCAGCGCGGCCGAATGCGATCGATTTGGTTGTAGTAGATTTCGGCCTTGTTGAGCAGTTCGTCGCGATTGGAGTTACGAGCGATACTGTCGATGAGCCGCTTGGCTTCTAGGTAACGCCAGTTGCAGCCATTCTCTCCTTCGAGACCGCGAAGTTTCTGTTCCCAGCGTTGGAGGTCTGCTGGCGCGATGGAAAGTTCATCGGGAGAATCGCTCGAGAGACCAAGCCGAGACGCCATCATCAAGGCGTCGACATCCCAGCTCTCTTCGGGGACAAGCTTGAGCAGTTCGTAGGCGGCCTTGGGGTGTTTGTTCTCGGCGGCCATCGACGCTGCAGCCTTCGCCAGTGGCAACGCTTCGTCGGGAGTGCTGGCAATGCCCTCTCGCAAGATGCGCAGCGCCCCGTCGATGTCATCGCCTGCCTGGGCGATGACGGCTTCGGCTATGATCGCGTTGGCTGCATCCTGCGTCGAGCCGGAGACTTCGGCGATTTTGCGCAAGCGACCCAGGGCGAGCTTGGCTGAATCGGCCTTGCCGTTATTGGCAAGGTTCAGCACAGCGGCCCACTGCACCTCGGGATTGGTCGGATACTTTGCGGCCAGGTCGGTCAGGGCGGTCAGTCCGGAAGCTTGATCGGCCGCCGGTCGATCGGCGTACGCGATTTCGAACAGCTCGAGCAACCAAATCGGCTGCGAGGCGCGCTGCCCCTCGGGCAGAGCTTCCCAGCGCATACGGGCCAGCTGCAACGCATCGCGCACGCTCTCGGGATTGCGTTGTTCGGGTGGCTGCGAGCTGTTGGCCGCCGCCTTCAAGCGGGCAATTTCCAAGGCGGCGCCGAACGAGCCATCGTCGAGCGCATCCAACTGCGCAGCGACTCGATCGGATGAGCCTCCCATCGTCCATGCATCGGCGGCCAAGCGGCGGAGCGCGGCATCCTCTGGATCCAGAACGACGCACTCATCGAGCGTTTGACCGGCCAGATCCCACAGTTGCAGTTTGCCGTAGCACGTGGCCAGCATCCGGCCGCACTGGATTCGTTTAGCCGGCTCGACTTGCAGCGGACTGCTGAACGTCTTCGCCAGACGCTCGCAGGCATCGCGATAGAAACCTCGCTGCATCTGGAGCCTTCCATGGAAGACATCTGCCTGCCAACTGGCCAACTCCAAGCGAGTGCGGGCTTGCTGCTTTTGGAGCGAACCGAGTCGCAGCCCTTGAACTCCATCGAGCTGCGTCTGCTG
>JBQCEI010000245.1:0-5425 GCA_051960375.1 Aureliella sp.
TTTTCGTTGACCAGCGCTGCCGGCGCGCGGTCGCAGCGGCCGAGGCACGATACGCCGCTGACATGCACATCCTTGGCATAATTGCGATGTGCCCAATCGCTCACGCGATCGATGATCTGCTGGCTGCCTCGCAGGTGGCAAGTCATGTAGCGACAAATATGCACTTCGACTTTCGGCGGCGGCTCGATCCGATAGTGCGGAAAGAAGGTGACCAGAGCTTCCACCTGATGCAGTGTCACACTTAAATCTTTGGCAACGCGGCGCAAATCCTCTTCGGTCAGATAACCGCCGCGAGCCTGCTGTCGAGCGTTCAAGGCTTGAATAATCATCGGCGGCCTCGAGATTCATCGGGTGCAATGCTCAAGGTCAGCTCCTTGCCAACGGCGGCAAGATCGCGCTGGTCCCATGCTCGAGGCAATACGACTTCCAGCGCCGTGGGCGTTGGAGACTGATACCCCAAGACGTCCTTTCGAAACATAAAAACGAGCTTGTCAAACTGCGCGGGGAGCTCGCCAGCTTCACTTTGCGCGAGAGCCCTGCCGGCGATTTCGATTTGGTCCAGCCATGCCGCCGCCCCGCAGTAGTCGGCGCGATTATCAGGCTGGCCGCTGGCAAGCAGCCGCTCGAGATACGCGCGCGGCTCGAGCTCGGGTGCTCGCATCGATTCTTCTGAGCTCTGCCGCAGCGATGCTTCGAGCGAAGTGAGCAACCGGCCGACATCCGCTCGATCGATCCGCAGCTCCGTGCGAGGAACTTGCAACTGCCGGCCGGCGGTATACCAAGGCTGCCAAAGCGCCGAACCAGAAGAGCCGCGCCGCAGCCGCGGGCTATCGACAGCCAGCCGATGGTGGCAGGCAGCGCAGTCATACTCGGACAGTTCAGGCTGCGGAGCCCGCGCAGCATCGACGCGGCGTTCCTTGGCAAGTCGCACCGCAGAGAGCAACACGCGCGTCTGCAAGGCTTCGACCGTTTGCGGTTGCCGACTGGGCGGAGTGCTGGCCAACGCCTCATCGCGGCGCCTCCAATGCGGTGGCAGCCGCGCTTGAAAGCGCCACATATCGAAGTACAGCGCCGGATGCCCTGCGGCAATCATGTCGTGATTCATATCGCGAATCTGTCCGTCGGCGGATCGCGAGCCGACATGGCAGCGCGTGCAATGGTCGGTGCGCGCCAGCGGGGACTCTGTATCGAGCATGCCCGAGGCTGCGGTAAAGCGATCGCTCTGATTCCAGTCCTGCCGCGTATGCTCCTTCTGCCAAACCGAAGCGGGCCCATGGCAGGCTTCGCACGACACACCTGCACTTAATTTTCGGTGCACTCGTTGCGCTTCCGCCGCGAGCGCGGTATGCGAGGCGCTGGGCAGCGCTTCCGGCGCGTGGCAGCTGACGCATCGTGTTTGGAGCGTGTACCAGTAAGAATCTTCGGAGCTGGCAGCCTCTGGTTCCAAGGCAGCCACGATCCGCTTTGAGAGATCATTGAGCAGGACTTCGCCAGCCCGCGCGTGCGGATCGCTCGATTCAAAAGCGCTTGAGCTGCTATGCCAGACGGGGCCAACGCCGACCAGCCCGCCGTGGCAAGTCGCAGTTGCGCAACTGGCTCGACCGATGAACCGCGGCGCGTCGGCCGTTTGAGCCTGAACGCCCGATGCCCAGTGCGCCCAAGCAAACATCAGCGACAACGCCAACCAGGAACAGCGAGATCGCCAGCGACGCATCGTCATGGCAACCTCGCGCTGTTTGCGGCCGACGACGATTCACCGGTTAGCATGCCGCCAGGCGGCAATTCGGCAAAATGGGATTGGCTTGATGATGCTGCGGTTCGCGACCAGTGATAGCGGTGACATGTGATGCATTCGTTCGATGCCCAAGTCGGTTGATCTTCCTGGCCGAGCGCTTCGATTCGCTTGGCTTCGGTAGCAAACTCCGGTGGTGCTTCAGCATCGACGGCGCGGTGACATGGGACACAGCTCTCGGGCCCCTTAATCATGACGACGTTGTTGTCGTTGGGCGGCCCAACGCCGGTCGGCATCGGATGGCAGTAAGCGCAACGAGTGATGTGAGCATGCGCCGCATGATCGAAGTAGCCACGCTGGAGCCAGCACCGTGGAATCAACGGCTCGAGTGTGCCGGCTAACGCTTGGGCAATGGCTTCGTGCTGTGTGTCTTCTTCTGCGTGGCACTGCCGACAGCGCATGAATACCGCATCGACCGCCGCATCGACTCCTTCGCGATCGAACTCGATCGCTCGATGAGCGCCGGCCGATGGCTCAGTCTCTTGAGCCCGAAAGGCTTCGTCGCCCGGCATGGTGACTTTTCCGCCGCGGGCGCCGGCAAATTGTTTGGCGCTCAACAATCGGGCAAATTCTTCGCGCTGGGCGACGTGCGGCAGCGGCAGTTCGTCAGGCGTTTGCCCCGCAAAGTTCATTTGGTGGCACGCTGCACAGTGTTTCTCGAAGTTGATCGGTGCGTAGAACCGTCCTTCTTCACGAGCGATCGCGCTGGTGCGCTGCGGCTCTTGAATCGCGTAAGGCACGTGGCAGCTGCTGCATTTCAGTTGCACGAGATCCGATTCGGCCTGACCGGACCGCGCGTAGACTTGGCGCTGTGCCGGCGAGAGCATGCTGAGCTGAAAACCGCCCTTGCTGCCGGGGTCGACCTGACCGGGGAGTATATGCTGAGCGTGGTCAAAGCGCACGCGCCCACGATCTTTCAGGAGCGAACGAAACGTGGCGGCAGCTGCCGAGCCATCTGCGGGCTTTCCATCGGAAGCGGCCATTGCTGGGGCAGAGATGCTGTGTGACTGAATCGAAAAATCGGCGACTTCGGCCCGCAACTGCGTCTGAACTCCCTCGCGACATGCCCCCTTCAAATTCCCGTGGCAGTTGGTGCAGACTCGGTTTTCCACCTTTGCCAGCAGAGTAGCTTTGCCCGAGTGTTCGCGATGGCAGCGAGCGCAGTCGCGATCCAGTTCCTCTCTGGCCAGCATCGCGGTGGCATGACCGTCCACGCGGTGGCAATCTTGGCACTTGGTTTGAAGCAGCTGGAGTCTGTCCGCCGCATTGGCTTGCCAGGCGTCGTGCGCCAGGGCCACTCCCAACTGTTCGGAGTGACACTTCTGACAATCGTTCTGTAAATGGGCGTGCACGAGCGCCAGCGGCCCGGTGCTCAGGTTCGACGCCACGATCGAGCTGCCCGGTATAGCGTTTCTTTCTCGCGGGACGAGCACCCAGGCACCGTAGAGGATCGCTACGATCAAGCCAGTTGCCGCTGCGATACCGCGAAACATGCTCAGCCAAGTACGGCGGCGATAATAGTCCAAGTCGATTCGCCCAGCTCTCTCTTTACCGCGTTGGCGTAACGACATTGCTTGCTTCCTCACCAGTATCGCAAAGCGGTAATGACATGGACGCCCAGCAATACCGTCACCGCTACGGCCAGTCCGATGTGGACCGGAAGCCAGCTGTGCAACCAGCGGTGCAGTCGCTTTTGCAAATCAAACTGCCGTCGCTGATCGCAATAGTCTTCTAGAGAACTGATGATCCCAGCACAGCTCGGGTCGCAAACTCGCCGCAAGTTGGAAAAGAAAGAGCCGGCGCGAGCAGGGTTGGAGAAAGTAGCATCCGCGCGTCGGCCGTGCAACAAAAAAGGTTCGATGCGATGATATGCGTTCCAGATTTCGTCAGCGTTTTTGGGATCGGTCGGAAAAGACGCGGTGCGCAAAGTGCGGCCGCGCACGCGCCCCACGTCGCGGACCGCTCCCACGACGACTGCTGTCTTGCGCTTGGGCAGATATTCGATTTCTTCTGCGAGCGTTTCTTCGTTGGGCCGGCCCCGATCGTCGGTTTCAATCGCGTTGGCGATGTGGCCTGGAGGTGGCCCAAAGACACTGGTCAGCAAGGAATAAGCGTCCGTCACATTTCGTTCGGACACGAAATCGATTTGCGAATAAATCGTTTCTCCGGTCACCTGCTTGAGCAGCATCTTGGGGATGATGTTCTGCAGTATCCAGCCATAGATGCCGCTCAGCACCGTCAGCGTAAACAGGATCATCAACGTCGCCGGTAGCGCGCCGCCGAGATGAAAACCGCAGTGCATGACGGCAATCGGCCAGGCAGCCAATCCAAACCACAAGTGAGCGGCTAGCCAATGCTTGGCCGGAATGAGTCGCCAGGCTCGCAAGAGCTTGCGAGGCCAAAGCAGCATTTCCCCCAGAATGATCCCCCCTGCGACGACTCCGCAGACCAGCCCCGGCAAGCTTCCGCCCCGCAACCAATGGCCTGCTTGCCACGACAGTGCGACGTACCAGAAAGCCAAGCCGACGAAGAGGCCGAATGAGGGCACGCCCCAGCCAAGATGGATACCGAGATGTCGTCTGTCGAGTCTCACAGCGTTGGACCTATCTCAGGACGCCGAGTCTGTCTCAGAAAACGAAATCTATTTCACATAGCGAAATCCATTTTCAGAAAAACGGGGTTAGCCCGCGGTTGGCGCAAGCAACCGGACGCTGCCGCGTGCTGGCTGATTCATCGAGCACGCGCCGAGTAGCGTACCATCGCAGCTTCGGAACGCAAAGCTTTTTGGTGGCGGTCTTGGGAGCTGTAGGGCCAAAGGCCCGCGATTCCTTAGCCCAGCCCGGCGGGCTGGGATGCCGCGAGCCTAAAGCGATCCCAGCCCGCCGGGCTGGGCTAAGGAATTACGGACCTTTGGTCCTCAAGAGGCAAACCTCAGAACGCCCACTTCACAGTTGCTTCTTGCGCGTTGCTCACACTAGAATTCGACGGCATCGGCGGACCGATCTATGTCCAGTTTAACCGTTGCATGGTTGCGGCTTACAGACTGTCAAAACTCTGTCCAGTGTTTGTAAAGCGAGTTCATCAGCCATGCTCTTGCGATCGCGACTTCTCGCATTGGTAGCCGGCTGCGTCGCGATCGCCGGCCTGGAGGCTGGCGCTCGAGCTGGGGAGCCCCCTGCTCTGTTGACGCAGTTCGATCGACTTTCCTCGCCGCTGGTCCGAACCGACCTTCGCCTCGAGAGTGCGTCTTCTTGCGCAGCCACCGCCTGCCACGGCGGACCGCGAGCGGGGGTCAGCAATCCGCAAGCCAGCCGCGGTTCGGAATACCCGCTGTGGCTCGAGCGCGATCCGCATGCTCTCTCGTGGCGAACGTTCTGCAGTCCGACATCGGTCGCCATGATGGAGCGGCTGAAGATCATGCAAGCCGGGCAGGTTATCGATCGAGCCGGCTATGACAACTGCTTGGCTTGCCATAACAGCACCCGCCAATTCACCGAGTATCGCACCCCGGAACATTTGCGTGAAGGAGTCGGCTGCAGCAACTGCCATGGTCCCTCGGAGAGATGGCAATCGACTCATGTCATGGCGGGCTGGAATGAAGCGCCGGCTGTGGCCGATGGGTTTGTGCCGGCC
>JBQCEI010000246.1:0-11530 GCA_051960375.1 Aureliella sp.
TGCCAACGTAAAAGAAAAAGAAATCGGGGGCCAACGTCCGCCGGCTGATGGATCCCATGCCGATGGCGGAGCGATTAGCGCTAACGGCGAAGCGGCATGTTACGTCACCGGCCTGCATGGCGATCACCCGATGATCGCCGGCGGCAAGCTGCGACTCAACTACCATGAGTTCACGCAGCGATTGACGCATCACGCCAAGCGCGTGATGCCGCGCTTTGAAGCATTGCAGGCCAAGAAGCGCGAGCTGCTGCATGCTTCGGAACGAACGCTACGCACGCATGAATTCAAGGCTCGCGTACTGACGAGCTTCGTGCGCAACCGCCTGATCGACGAAGTCTATCTGCCGCTCGTCGGCGAGAACCTGGCCAAGCAACTGGGCGCGGCGGGCGAAAACAAGCGCACCGACCGCATGGGCTTGCTGCTGCTGATCAGTCCGCCGGGTTACGGCAAGACGACGTTGATGGAGTACATCGCCAATCGACTCGGGCTGGTCTTCGTCAAGATCAACGGCCCGGCGCTGGGCCACCAAATTCGATCGCTCGATCCAGCCGAAGCGACCAATGCGGCGGCTCGTGAAGAGATCAACCGGTTGAACCTCGCGCTCGAGATGGGCGACAACGTGATGCTGGTGCTCGACGACATCCAGCATTGCCATCCCGAGTTGCTGCAGAAGTTTATTCCGCTGTGCGATGCTACGCGGCGCATCGAAGGTGTCTGGCAAGGCCGGCCCAAGACCTACGATCTCCGCGGCCGCAAAGTGGCGGTCGTCATGGCGGGCAATCCTTACACCGAAAGTGGCGGACGGTTTCAGATTCCCGACATGTTGGCCAACCGCGCGGACGTCTACAACCTCGGCGAGATCATCGGCGGCAAGCGCGAAGCGTTCGAGCAAAGCTATCTGGAAAATTGCCTCACCAGTAACACATCGCTGCTCCCGCTAGCCCGCGCGGCCCGCGAAGATCAGCTGGCGATGATCACCGCCGCCGAACGCAACGCCAGCGACATGCCCGACCTGTCGGCCAACTTCTCAGCCGACCAGGTGGCCGAGATGATGTCGGTGCTCAAAAAATTGGTGAAGGTCCGCGACGTCGTCTTGAGCGTCAACCGCCAGTACATCCAGAGCGCCGCTCAAGCCGATGCGTATCGCACCGAGCCACCGTTCAAGCTCCAGGGAAGCTATCGCAACATGAACCGCATCGCGGAAAAAGTCGCGGCGGTGATGAACGAAGAGGAACTGATGACGGTCATCGTTTCCGCCTACGAACAAGATGCTCAAACGTTGACGCGGGATAGCGAATCGAACTTGCTGAAGTTCCGCGAAATGCTCGGCATCATGACTGCGGCCGAGCGCGAGCGCTGGCAACAGATCTGCTACGCGTACGTCGAGTCGACGCGGCTAGGGTCGATGGCCGGCGACGACCAGGTCCTGCAAGTGCTCAAGTCGCTGGCTTCGATCCGCGACGGCCTGGAAACGATTCGCCGCGCGATCCACTCTGCTACTGAATTGGCAAGCGGATCCTCGCGAACGGATGCGCTGAGCGGCGAACTGAGCGGTTTGACTGGCAAGCTCAGTGACATCGGCTCGCAGTTGCTCGAGCAGCTCAAATCGACGAGCTCCGCTCTCGAGCGAAGCGCCTCGAGCTTGCCCGAACAGAAAGTCATCGTCCAGCATTCCGTACCGCGCTCGATGACCGAACTGGTTCGCAGCCAATACCAATTGCTCTACGACGGCCTGAAGCACCTCCTAGAGCAATCCTCTTCTCAATCGGCCGCCTTCGATCGCCTCCGCGAATCCTTTGCCGACTGCTTGGCCCAGTACGCCAACCTGCAAGCGGAGATCGACTCCGCGAGCGACGCCCAATAGACCGCCTCACCATGCCGATTTTTTTACCGCGGAGACGCAGAGAGCGCGGAGGCTCAATGCGGCCACCTTCGCGTCTTCGCGTGAGACCTAAAACAGCCGGATCTCGCGCGAAGGCGCGAAGCCGCGAAGATTTCTTCAGAGAATATGCGTCATGCGTTCGAAGCCTCAAGTCGGCATGCCACCGATCAAGGCAAAGGTAAGGAACCACAGGGCTAAATACACGGCGATGTACGGAAAAGGTCTCAACGGGGTCCAAACCGTCGGATGTTCGCTTGATAGAGATGGCATCGCGACCGTGGGGAGGCTGGAGGTCGTCCCTGCGATTACCACTGCTCCGAACACAATCATCGCGATTATGAATGATCGATGCCTTGCCCAGCTATTGGTTAGCAAGAATAACTGAGGCACGAACCACGCCACTACGGTCCGCACGCTGTCATCGAACGCATACCGGAGTATCGCTCTTCTTTTTTCTGCTTTGAACGCATCGCTGTCCATCTTCAATGACTTTCTGTTCGCCCCCTAACTCGCGCTCGATCTGCGCGTGCGTAGAAGCTTCCGATTATAGGTCGGTTGGCCGAAAGGCGTGACCGCGTTCGCATCGCAACAGGGGCAATGAAACACAGAGACACAGAGAGCACCGAGATTTCGCCTGGGTCTTCTCTCTGCGAGCTCTGTGTCTCTGTGTTTCAATGCTCCGAACTAATCTCAAGTGCAGTGAAGTAACTGCGATTGCCGTGCAGCGAACTCACTGCACTTGTGAGAGACCTTCTCAATGGCGGTTGCGTTCCACGTTTTTCCGCAAACCCTTGCGTATCAATGCCTTACCAGCCGTCTCCCTATCCCGCACAGCAGTCGATTTACCGCCTCGGCATGGGCTTTGTATTAGGTGCCGCCCACTCAGTTCACACAGTCCGTGCAGGAGAGGAGCGAGCGCCATGTCTCAAACTTTGCAACGCCCGAATCCCGGGCCCGAGCCGGAGCTGGTGCCAGCCAGCCCGCCCGAGCGATCAGGTCTGGAGCGATTCTTCGACAGCTTCTTTCGAGAAGAGAACATCAAGTGGATGTCGGTCATCGGGGCGGCCATCGTGTTGGCTTCGTCGCTGATGCTTGTCAGCCATCAGTGGAAGAGCTGGCCGGCCGAGCTCAAGTATGTCGCGATTCTTGGCTATACGATCGGCGCGTACGTATGTGCCCAAGTGGGCCGAGCGCGATTCGGTCTGCGCACCACCAGCAACGTCCTGCAACTGCTGACCCTGCTGCTCATTCCGTTGTGCTTCATGGCGCTCAGTTGGTTGCAAGCCGGCGGGAACAGCCTGTGGGTGATGCTTGAGACGATCGCCTTGATGCTACCGGCGGCTGCATTCATGCGCTACGCAGCCTGCCGGATATTCGACAATTTGCTCCGCGGACGCCAAGCGACGTTCGTCTACAGCTACATGTTGCTGAGCATGGCCTGCGTCCTGCCGCCGGCCAGCAACCCGGCGCTGGCCAGCGCTCTGGCAGTCGCTCTCTGGCTGGTCATGAGCCTCGGTGTAGTGAAAGTCAATCGTCATATTTTCTGGATGACCGAAGAGCATCAGCAGCCGCGCGTCTTCGCCTTCTTTCCCATCGCGCTGCTCAGCTCGCAGTTCCTGATGCTCGTCACGATGAAAGCTCTGCGCGTCATCCCTCACGAGTGGCTCGGCCTGGGCTGCGTCTTGGTATCGGTCACCGTGCTGCTGACCGCTCGCACGGTCGCGGAGGTGTTCAAGCAGCGGACCGGCAACCTGGTTCGACCGCTGCCGTGGAATCTGGTTTTGCCGCTGGTCGTCGGCTTGGCCCTCTTGGTTTTGGGCGTAGCGGTTTCATTCTACGGATTCTCGATGCGCGGGCCGACGACGGTGGCGGTAGTGCCGACTGCGCTGCTGGCGGGGATGCTGTTGTGCGTCGTCGCATGGGATACGGGGCTCAGCGCTTTTGCGTGGGGCGCATTGGTATTGTTCGCCATCGCCTACCAAACCTCGCCGACCTTGATTGCCGGCCTGATCCAGCAGCTCAAACAGCACGCGGCCTCTGCAGTCAACGAACCGGCGTTGCCCGTCGCCTTCTACGGCATCACGTACTTGCCGCTGATCGTCGCCATGATGCTTGCCAACCGCTGCTGCGAGCTCGGTAGCCGCGGCCGCTATGAACGTTTAAAACTTTTTGTCGAGCCGCTGCGGCGGTTCGCGACGATGTTGACGATCGGCCTGTTCTTGTTGTCGATTTTCCATTTCAAAGCGCTGGCCATCGTTAGCATTCTCGACGTGCCGCTGCTGGTGAGCATGGCGATCCTCTTCCGCAATCGCCGCTACGCATACGCCGGCTTGGCATCCCTGGTTTTGGCGAGCGCGCTGGTGGTGCCGCTGGTCGGTGCGATGGGTTGGGCCGCGGTTTCGCCTTGGCATATCATCACGTCAATGGCAATGCTGGCTCTTGCATTAGTCACCATCCCGGGCATCGATCGCAGCCTGTTGCGGATTCCACTGCCAGCGGGCGCAGAGAATCCGAATGGCGACGAGCATACAAGCCATCCTTTAGCGATTTGCATGATCGTGGGTTATGCGCTCGCGCTCGCGTTGTCGGCCTGTTTGACCGCTACGGTTTGCCTGGAATGGCCGGAGATTTCAGGGCGAGCAGTAATGCAGTTCGCGTTGCTGCTGGGCACGCTGCTGATCACCACGGTTCGCACTCGCGATTATCCGTGCGGCATCAGCTTCTGGTTGTTCAGCGGGATCGGAGCGATGGTCGTGCTCGCGCACATCAATGCTCCCTGGAGCACCGTGCTGTCAGCCTGTTCGATCGCCACAGCCGCCATTTCGCTGGCCGGCTACTATGCCATGGCCTGGACGCGTCGACGAAGTCCCGGCCTCACCTTGGCCAGCATCCGAACATCTTCAGCCCAGAACTATGCACTGCGCCCCAGTGCGATCGACGCACCGTCACACGCGGAAAGCAATACGAACTTGAGCGGCCAGGCACCATTGGCAGCGACCTTGGTGGTCTCGCTGAGTGATCTGAGTATGGCGATCGCCATGGGCCTGGCCGTTCTCTTTCATCTGCCGTCGCTGGCAATGGCGAACTTCGCCGCCGAGCCGCTGATGCTTCCGCTGGCGACGTCGGTCATCGTCTTCTGGGGTATCGCCATCGCCCTGATATTCCGCAGCCGCACCGAAGCAGCGGCGACGGCCGCAGCGATTCCGCTGTGGGCGTGGGCCATCCTCAACACCTGTGTGGCCGACGGCATGAGCTTTTCGATGCAGGCCTTCGTGTGGATGGTCGCTGCAGGCTGCACCGCGCTCGGTGCATCGAAGCTGGCCGCAGCGGGAGGAGCCGTGCGACCTTGGCGAGCCGCTGGCCTGGCCGCTCAAGTGTGGGTTAACGGGCTGGTCATCCTTAGCCTGTTCAACGCCGATCCAATGTTCCGCATCGTCGGCCTGATCGGTTTGGCAATCGGCTATATCCTGAATCATAAGCGGCTCGACCGCGTGCCGGGGACCGTCGTCGCCATCCTGGCCAATCTGCACCTCTTCATTTTCGTGGTCAGTCTGTATGGCATCGAAGGCTGGTGCTATCGCTGGATCGCCGATGCACGTCTGATGGAAGCAGTAGTGACTCTGCTGCCTATCTTTGGGTTGAGCATCTTACTGTTCGACACTCGGAGTTTGCAGTTCGACCGCCAACTGCGCATCATCTGGTCCGCCTGCCTCCGCAACTTCGCCGTGGGCACCATCATCCTGGCATTCGGGCTGGGCGGTATGCTGGTCCATCTCTTGCCGGCGATCTTGCTGGGGATGGTCATCATTGCCGTCGCCGAATTGATTCAAGCGGTCCGACATCAATCGGAACTGTTCGTGTGGCTCGGCCTCGGCGCGCTGAGTATGGCCGGCCTTTGGCTCGTCCGAGTCGGCATCATTGAGATGGGCATGGGAATCGGCCAGCTCGGCTTGGTGATCGCATCGGTCGTTGGCTTGCTGTTAGCCCATCTCACGTCGGGGCACGCGCGCTATGGAATCTTCGCCAGGCCGATGCTCGGCATTGGGCTGACCTGCCCTGCTCTGCTGACCGGCATGGCCGTGCTGCACCAGCTGAACAGCCCGACGGCGACGGTCGATCCGCTCAACACGCTGGCCATGCTCGGCGCAGCCGCGGTTTACTTCCACCAAGGGCTCGTGCGGAAACAGCGCCGCTACGTATTGTCTGCTGTGGCGATCGCGAACCTCGCCTTGATGTTCACCTGGCGAGGGCTACACATCCACGACGCACAGTTCTACTGCATTCCACTGGGCTTGTCGCTCATTGCCATCGTCCAGTTGCTCAAGCGAGAACTGCCCAAGTCGGTCCATGACCCGCTGCGTTATGCCGGCGCCTTGGTGATGCTCGTCTCGCCAATGTTTGAGATCGTCAGTGGCAGTTGGTTGCACTTGCTCACTCTGCTGGCCCTTTCGGTTTGCGTGATCTTGTTGGCAATCGGCCTGCGGTTGCGGGCGTTGATCCACACGGGCACCGCCTTCTTACTAGCCGATCTCGTGATGATGGTCGTGCGGTCATCGATCGATCACCCGAGCCTATTGTGGATCTGCGGCTTGGGCCTGGGCGGCGGCGTCATCGTCTTGGCGGCCGTTTGCGAACGCCATCGCGAACAAGTGCTCAGCCGCATCCGCATGCTCAGCGCCGAGCTGGCCACCTGGAACTGAATCCTCTTCTCTCCCCTCGCCCCGCTTCGGGGAGAGGGGCCGGGGGGGCCGGGGGTGAGTGGTCTTCAGAATTAAACTCGCCGCCCGGAACAACGAAACGCCTGAAGCCTGAAGCCTGAAGCCTGAAGCCTGAAGCCTGATCAACCCTACTTCTGCCTCTGTCTCTCCAAAGCTTTCTCAAAAAAGGACCTAAAAAATGACTTGGTTATCTCAATTCAGCCTCGTTATGCGTTCGAGCATCACTTCGCTGCGTGAATCGGTGGAGAATCCCGAGCGGATGATTCATCAGCTCGTTATCGATATGGAAGAAGAACTCGATCGCGTTCGCCGCAGCGTGGCTGAGGCAGTGGCCGACGAGATTCAGTTGCGCAAGCGAGCCGAGCGCGAACGAGCGGATGCCGACAGCTGGGCAGAGCGAGCTACCGCGGCGCTGAAGCGCAACAACGAGGATGCGGCGCGGCAAGCTCTGGAACAGAAGATCGCCGCCGCCCAGCGCGCCGAGCGGCTCGAAGAGGAACATGTCAAGCAGCAAGCCGAGGTTGCTAAATTGCAGTCGGCGGTTCGCGACCTCGAGGACAAGATCCGCCAAGCCAAGCAAAAGAAAACGCTGCTGACCGCCCGCATGAGCCGCGCTTCGTCCTCGCAGAAAATCAACGAGGCGCTCGATCGCGCGGGCAATCAATCGGCTTTCGCTCAGTTCCGCCGCTTTGAAGAAAAGGTCGAACGCCAAGAGGCGCTCAGCGAAGCTTGGGAGCGCATGGAGGGCAAAGATCCCGACGCCGCTGAGCTCGAGCGCCAGATGGAAGCCATGGAGCGCAAGGATCGCGTCGCGGCCGAGCTCGAGGAACTCAAGGGCCGAGTCGCTGACCAGTGACGTGCGCAGATGGCTCTTCTCGATTTTTAGTGGGTAGAGCGGATGTCTTGTGCATTTGTGTCTCGGGCTCTGAGTATTCATAGCGCGACGTGCAAGCCTGACTCGGTAGGGATCGCGACCTGAAGGGTCGCCTATGTCAGCCCAGGGCAAGACGCCGTCAGGCGTCGCAGCCCTGGGTAAACCAGCGATCGGCATGTCGGCCCTGAAAGGTGCCGCTCATTTGTTAGCGCAATGAAACTGGTGCGTCTCTGAAAGCAATGGTGGCCACAGGAATGAGCGACCCTGTCAGGGCCGACATGCCGCCTGTCCATTTACCCCAGGGCTGCGTCGCCCTGCCGGCCTCCTTGCCCTGGGCTGACATAAGCGACCTTACAGGTCGCAATACCGGAGCCAGCAAAGCACAGCGAGCTGCACATCGCTTCACGAGAAAGCCAACTTCCAAGCCACTAAGTTCCGAGAAGAACCGCGCAGATGAACCGCAACTTATTCCAAAGTGTCGGCGAGTTGCTGCAGAGTTGGTGGAAGGTGGATCGCATTCGCGTTGCCACTTCCACCGGCCGCACGTTTCAGCTCGTCCCCGGCGACCGCTTGCTGATCGGCGAGCACCTGCTGATGGTCCGCAAACGGTCCGTTCTTCTCAACCCAGCCAAGCGGGATACCGGTGAAGAGGCCGCACTGGGAGTCGAATACCGGTTGATCGATCTTGCCGAAAGCGACGGCGAGGCGACGGCCGGCAAAGTGTTTTGCAGCACCGACGACGAGTGGCGCATGCAAATCCTATTGCCAAACGATAGCCAACCGAGCGTCTATAGACTATGGATAAGAGGAGTTGAGCAAGAGCTGCTGGAGGAAGAAATCGTCGTCCTTGGATAACGCGTTACTTTCTCCTCGCCTCCGCGGTAAAAATCCGGGCACAGGAAGCAATTCCGCACATGTTTTCTCAGATTCAGCTTTTCCTGTTAGGCGTGGCGACGGTGATCGATACCGTCCTGCTCTTGATCGTGCTCGAAAGAGTCAATCGCCGACAAATTGCTGACTGGTTATATGCGCTGTTGGCCGGATTGTGGCTGGTGCACGCGACCAGCTTTTTGCACGAAGTCCTGCGCGATGTGCCCAATTCCGACTGGGCTCATCGACTCGATATCGCGCTCACCTGCGCTGGCTTGATGCTTCTGCCATCGGCCATGCTGCATGCGGCGGTGTGGCTGAATTTCGGGCGGGTCGAGCACAATCGCTTTTACTGGCTGTTCTATGCGCCGCTGCTTGGGTTGCCGTGGATCGCGCGAGAAATCTGGCAAGCGGATACGCCGACTTTTATGGCCGGCGTCCAGTCGATGGCGCAGTGGTACCTGGTGTGGGTTGCCTTGGTCAACGGCGTTGCCATCGTGCTGTTCTTGCGAGCCGGCAAGCGGCTGCGAGTCGCCGGCGCGGCTGAATTCTTTCCACGTCTGGCGCTCCTGCTGGCTCTGATGACTTTCGTGGTCATCGGTTACTACCAGGTGATCGGTTACGATCGGATCGAAGCTGCGTGGCGGCTGTTGCTGATCCTGACTCCTCTGCTGCCCGCGCTGCTGTTTGTTTGGTATTCGCTCAATCAGCGGATGTTGCCGCTGGTGATGGAACGAACGCTGGTCTACGGTGCGTTCTTGGTGTCGCTGTTGCTCTTGCATCGTTTGCTGATCGAGCCGCTGGCCAGTTCGCTGCAAGCGCGAGCGAAAGTCGATATCGTGCTCGTCGAAGGTTGGATGCTCGTCGGCTTGGTGCTATTGTGGCCGCCGCTGCGGACGCGGTTTCGCGAAGCGGTGCGTTATCTCTTGAGCACCAACGTGCATCAGATTCGCGATGCCACCCGCCGGCTGTCGGTCGAAATGTCTCAGCTGTCGTGGCAATCGATCGATCAGTTTGTCGACTGGATGTCGGAAGCGCTCAAAAGCGGCATCGAGGTCGACTTTGTGCACATCTGGCTGAGCGATCAGAGCCGCAGCGCTTTGCAAGGCGCATCGACGCTCACGAGTGCATCGCCGAAGGAGGCTTCAAGCGATCACGACGAAGCAGCCATGCAAAGGCAGGCCGACCTCGCGCTGATCGAGAGCGTCTTGCAGAATCAGGATGAGCCGCTGCTCGATCGCGGGCAGGGGTTAGCCAGCGACGTCGAAGCAGCGATGCTGCGACTGGGAGCGATGTGGGCGTTTCGCTTGCACTTCCGGACCATCGCCGGCGTGGTGCTCATCGGGCCGCGGCGGCGAAGCGATCGACTAGCCGAGGAACAATTGACCGCGCTATCGCTCTTGCTCGAACAGTTTGCGGCGACGCTCCACAATCGCCAGTCGGAACTGCTCCGCATGCGCATCGAGCGGCATGCGATGCAACAAGACAAACTGTCCGCCTTGGGATTGATCGCCGGCTCGCTGGCCCATGAGCTTCGCAATCCCCTTTCCTCGGTGCGCACGATCGCCACGCTCATGCTGGAAGATCTCGGGCCGCAGCACGAGCACGCCGGCGACGTAGCGATGATCATCGGCGAGATCGATCGATTGACGCAAACGACGCAGCGTTTGCTCGACTACTCGCGGCCGCAAAACGACGGTGTGAGCCCAAACACTGGAAGCCAGCCCGCCCCGAGCCACGTCGAACCCGACTTGGTGATCGCTCGCCTGCTGCACATCTTGGGACACCTGGCTCGTCAGTGCCATGTGAGCATCGAAACGTCGCTGACGGCCTCAGGCAAGAGCGTTTCCGCTTCCGATGCAACGCTCAGCGAGATCCTGTTCAACCTCATCAAGAACGCCATTGAAGCGGCTTGCGCGGCGCCCCAGGGACTGGTGACGATCGAGACGAGTTGCTCAGGCCAGTCGCTTCAGATCGCCGTCCGCGACAACGGACCGGGCATCGATCCCGACATGCAAGCCACCATGTTCGAACCGTTCGTGACCGGCAAAGCGGGTGGCACCGGGCTCGGGCTGTACATCGTCAACGAGCGCGTCAAAGAACTCGGCGGCACCATCGCCTGCACCAGCACCCCCGAACAAGGCACCGCCTTTCTGGTAAGCTTGCCAATGAGCTCTCACTGCGTCCCCAGCGCCTCCTCTGCGTCTCTGCGTTAAAAACCGATGCGAATACTGATCGTCGAAGACGAAGCCGCTGCCCGCTACGGCATGGTCAAGTGCCTGCGAGCTGCGGGGCGAGAACTCTTGGAGGCCGACAACGGCGAGGAGGCGCTGGCAATGATCCAGCAGCAGACGCCTGACCTCGTTTTTCTCGACCTGAATATCCCGCTTCGCGACGGCGTGAACATTCTCGAGCAGTTGGCTCGCGACCCATCGGCGCACAAGCCCGAGATCATCGTCGTGACGGCCAACGATTCGATCAGCCACGCGGTCCAGTGTATTCGCCTCGGCGCAGCGGACTTTGTAACCAAGCCCTTTGAGGTCGATCACTTGCGAGCGCTCGCCCGCCGCTCCGAAGAGCGCGTGCGTTTGCAGCAGCGCGTCTGGGAACTGCAAAATCAGCTGGAAGGGAGCGCCGGCTTTGGAGCGATCCTCGGCTCGAGTCGCGTGATGCAGCGTTTATTCGGCCAGATTTCGCGAGCGGCTCGCGTGCAGCTGCCGGTGCTGATTCACGGCGAGAGTGGGACCGGGAAGGAATTGGTTGCACAGGAACTGCACGCCCGCAGCACCAGGTCGTCCGGTCCCTTTATCGCCGTCAACACAGCGGCCATCGCGGAATCGCTCGTCGAGAGCGAACTGTTCGGCCACGTCAAAGGAGCTTTCACCGGAGCCGAGCGGCCGCGCGAGGGAGTGTTTCGCCAAGCCGACGGCGGGACGCTGTTTCTCGACGAAATCGGCGACATGCCACTGAACGTGCAAACGCGATTGCTGCGCGTCTTGCAAGAAGGGCTGGTACAGCCGGTCGGCTCGGAGGAAACGATCCGCGTCGACGTGCGGGTGATCAGCGCCACGCATCAAGACTTGGAACAAGCCATCGCCGACAAACTGTTCCGACAAGATTTATACTTCCGCCTCCGCGGCATCGAACTTTCCATCCCGCCGCTACGTGCCCGCCGCGAGGACATCC
>JBQCEI010000247.1:0-5434 GCA_051960375.1 Aureliella sp.
GGCTGATCGGCACGCCGTCTTTGGTCAGCTTGCGGCACTTGCCGAAGATGTTCGTGATTTCTTCGATGTGCTCGGGGCTGAGCTCCTTGCGCTTGCTGCCGAGGCTCTTGCGCATCTTCTGCCAGTAGCTGCTGGCGTCGATAAGTTGCACCTTGCCTTTGCGAGTGGCCGGCTTGCGGTTGCTGACGATCCAGACGTAGGTGCTGATGCCGGTGTTGTAGAACATATCGGTCGGCAAGCCGATGATCGCTTCGACCAAGTCGTTCTCGAGCATGTAGCGGCGGATCTCGCTCTCGCCCGAGCCGGCCCCGCCCGTGAACAGCGGCGAGCCGTTGAGGACGATGCCAAAGCGACTGCCGCCATCCTTCGCCGGCCGCATCTTCGACACCAAATGCAGCAAGAAGAGCAGCGAGCCGTCGCTGACGCGCGGCAGCCCCGGGCCGAAGCGGCCGTTATAACCTTGCTGCTCGGCCTCTTTGCGGACATCCTTCTCGATCTTCTTCCACTCGACGCCGAACGGCGGATTGGAAAGCATGTAGTCGAACTGTTTTCCGGGCAGGCCGTCGCTGGAGAGCGTGTTGCCGAAGATGATGTTGGCGATGTCCTGCCCCTTGATCAGCATGTCGGCCTTGCAGATCGCGTAGGACTCCGGGTTGAGCTCTTGCCCGTACATGACCAGCCGGGCTTTCGGGTTCAGCTCCGCCAAGTGCTCGCCCGCCACCGACAACATGCCGCCGGTCCCCGCCGTCGGGTCGTAGATCGAGCGCACGACGCCCGGCTTGGTGAGCGCGTCGTCGTCCTCGATGAACAGCAGGTTGACCATCAAGCGGATCACTTCGCGCGGCGTAAAGTGCTCCCCGGCCGTTTCGTTAGAGATTTCCGCAAACTTGCGAATCAGCTCCTCGAAGACCGCCCCCATCTCCGCATTGCTGACCACCTCGGGGTGAAGATCGATGTTCGCGAACTTTTCGGCGACCAGGTAGAGCAGCCCGCACTTGGCCAGCCGATCGATCTGCGTATGAAAATCGAACCGCTCGAAGATATCCCGCACCGCCGGCGAAAACGCTTGCAGATAAGCGAGCAAGTTCTCCTGAATGTGGTCCTGATCGCCCACCAGCTTCTTCATGTCGAGCGGCGACGTGTTGTAGAACAGCTGCCCCGACTTGCGCAGCAAAAACGGCTCCGCGCTCAACCCCGCCTTCTCCCGCGCCGCCTTCTCCTTCAGCACCGCCTCCTTCGTCCCCTCGAGCACGCAATCCAACCGCCGCAGCACCGTAAACGGCAAAATGACCTTGCCGTACTCCGACTGCTTGTAATCGCCGCGCAAGAGGTCCGCGACCGACCAGATAAACGAAGACAGGTTCTGTTGGCTCATCAGCTTTTCACTACCAGGGGCTCCGGGACCGTTGGCCGGCCGCTATCGAACGTTCGCCCCAGCTTAGCGGCTCATGATTGGCTCGCAACAGCCACCAACGAAGTCGCGCCAAGTAATCGACAGAGAGGAATCAGGCGGCACGCGGTAGCGTCCGGCTGCATGCGGAAAACCGAGGGCTACCGCCAGCCGGCTAAGCGCCCTCGATTTCTTCCTTTTCGAGCGGGGGTTGTCCTGGACCTCGGACACGAAGAATGTAAACGGCGTCTTCTTCGATAAGAAAGACCGCTCGGTATGTTCGACCGCGCCGCGACTTAAAAAGAGCGTTTCGCAGGGGCCGTTGCAGGGCTTCAGCCTCGAGTGCCGTCGGAAATTGGTGCGGGGCGTCTGCGAGCCGGTCGAGCACTTGCTCAAAGGCTTGGAACCAAGAATCGGCGCCAAGCGGCGACTTATTGCGAAGCCACGATTAGATAGTCTCGACGTCAGACTGAGCCCTTGGGAGCATCGCCAGGCGATAGCGAGGGGACACTACTCGAGTCCGTTTTTCTTCTTGAATTCGGCAACGAACTGGCCTACCGGTCGACCGCGCTCTCCCCGATCGAAGTCTCTCAGGGATGCGGCAACAGCCCTCCTATCCTGTCCGATCGCTTCATTGGTCGGATTCTGCGTTCGCCACTCATCATAGAGCTCGTCCAGCGACAATTCTTTGCCTTCATTGCTGAGCCGCTGAAGCGCAAACTGGCGAAACTGATCGAGCAACTGCACGGTCGTTATGTTCAACCCGGCCATCGTAAATCGCCCCCATTGCTAGGTCCGATTCTAACACGTGTCGCAGCTGTCGAGCAAACGACGCTCCTCGTCCTCACCAAGCACTTTGCCATCGAGCTTGGCATGCACCGGTTCATCCGCACTGCGTAGCTGTACAGGCCAACTATGCTGATATGCTTGCGCTTCGAATGTCCAGGTCCATTGCTGCTTGACCAACCCAAACCATCACCTTACGGGGCCATTGCCCGTAGTTGTTAGCGATACTTCCCGTTACTCATCAAGAACCTACCGCGAGACGCATATGCCGATTGAAGTTGGGATTTGGAAACTCGGTGCCGGCAGCTCGACTGAACGTGTACAGTTCACGTCGATGACGACAGAGAGTCGCCTCGAGGACATCTTGGACCATGACATCGCCATCATGGATCCCAAGCTGCTCGTCGTCGGAAGGCAGGTCTTGACCGCGTTCGGCAAGTTCGTCGATTTGCTGGCGATGGACGCGGATGGAAAACTGGTCGTTATCGAGCTCAAGCGCGATCGCACTCCTCGAGAGGTCGTAGCTCAGTTGCTCGACTATGGCTCTTGGGTCAGAACACTTGAAGACGAGGACATTGCGGCAATCTTCGAGGAGTACGTTCACAAGTACCATCCCGAGTCCGCAGGAACCAGCCTTGACCAGGCTTTCTGCAAGCGCTTTGGCGTCACCGAGATGCCGGAGACACTCAACGAAGGGCACGAGCTTGTTGTGGTCGCCAGTGAGCTCGACGATAGCACAGAACGCATCGTCAACTATCTCGCCGATGAATACGGCGCTGCCATCAACGCGGTATTCTTCCGTTTCTTCCGCGATGGCGACCGCGAATACTTGAGTCGCGTTTGGTTGATCGATCCAAGCGAGGCCGAAGTCAAGGTTGTGGAAAAGCGCGGCGATGAACCATGGAACGGCGAGTTCTATGTTTCATTTGGAGAAAATCCAACGCGGCGGTGGCAGGATGCTCAGAAACACGGCTACATTGCAGCGGGTGGCGGGGCATGGTATAGCAATACGCTGAATCAACTCAACCCGGGTGATCGAATCTGGGTTAACGTGCCAGGGCGCGGATACGTCGGTGTTGGGAGGGTGGCTGGCAAATCAACACCGATCACGGAGTTCAAGCTTGCCGATGCCAGTGGAGCGATGCGCTCGATCAAAGAGCTCGTTCCGGCGACTCCCGATGCTACGGTACCTTCGGAGGAGCAAGAACACTTTGTGAAAGTAAACTGGATCAAAACCGTACCACTAGACGCAGCGATCAAGGAAAAGGGCTTCTTCGGTAACCAGAATAGCGTGGCTAAGCCCAAAGCTAAGAAGTGGATTCACACGATTGAGCGGCTGAAGAAGCGATTCTCAATCGACGATTAACCAGCAAAGTGACTAATTGCATTTGAGCGACGAAGCCAACTTCTGTCTGCCGTCGCTATGGAAACCTGCCCAGACAATTCCGCCGAATCAATGCACCAGCGGGAAAACATGAGCACCAATCAGCCCAGCGTTGCACAGATAGCCCGAAATATAGTTACAGCCATCGCCGCCCTGTTGGAAAACAAAGAACGCTGTCGATAAATTAGAGCCGATAGCGTGGGCCGTCTGCGTGCTGCTCCGCCCTTGTTGCGATTAGAGAATTTTACCTAAGGGCCAGTATCCAACGGCGACAGTTCCCTGATTCAGGCAAGATTCTACTGGGATTGCGATGTCAAAGCTCAGAAAGCCCATCCAGCTCGAGACAGCGTTTGGAGTTTACCTGCTGGAAGAACTAGTCGGTGAGGGCGGAGCCGGCAGGGTGTATGCCGGACGCGGGGCCGACGACAGGGAGGTCGCCATAAAGGTCCTCACACAATCGCAAGCTTCGGCAGATCGACGTCGCCGATTCAAGAATGAAATTGCGTTCCTGTCGCGAATTGATCACCCCAACGTTGTGGGTGTGCTGGACTATGGAGTAGCCCGCGACGAAAGTGTGCAGGGGCCGTTCTACGTCATGCAGCGATATACTTGCAGTTTGCGTTCGCTCATGCAGGCCGGAATACCTGATAAAAAGGCGCTGGCGTTTTTCGGGCAAGTGCTGGATGGCGTCGAGGCCGCACATTTTAAGGGGACCGTACATCGGGATCTCAAGCCTGAAAACATTCTGTACGATCAAAAGTCAGATAGCCTAGCCATCGCGGACTTTGGCATTGCCCAGTTCACTGAGCACCTGATGGCAACGCTCGTCGAGACAAAGCCAACTCAACGGCTAGCAAACTTCCAGTACGCCGCACCGGAGCAACGCAAAGTTGGCGGTAAAACATCCGAGAGTACGGATATTTACGCACTTGGCCTTATTCTGAATGAGATGTTCACCGAGCAAATTCCCTCTGGAACCGAGTACCGAACCGTTGGTCAAGTTGTGAGCCAATTTGCTTTTCTCGATGCCGTCGTAGCCCAATGCATTCGGCAGTCGCCTACCGAGCGGCCCGCTTCAATAGCGGCGTTGAAGCACATGATCCGGCGCTACGAGTCTGAGGCAATATCTAGTCAGCGGTTGAGCGAAATCAGCGGCCAAGTCATCAAAGAAGGAGAAGTTGATGATCCTTTAGCGCTGTCGCCTCCACAGTTGGTCGGCGCAAGCTGGGACAGTGGTGTTCTAACACTAACGCTAGACCGCCCAGTCCATGAAAAATCGGTTGACGCACTGCTAAACATGGGGGGACACACTTCGGTTTGGGGGAAAGGGCCGGAACGCTTCCAGTTTAAAGGGAAAACCGCAACAATTAACGCCAGCGAAAACGATGCGCAATCCGTCATCAATTACTTCAAAGGGTGGTTACCTCAGGCCTCCGCTGTGTTTAAACACCGCCTTGAAATGGAGGCCCAGCGCAAGGAGCTGGACCTACGCGAAAAGCTAAAACGGGAGCGAGCTGCTGAAGAGCAGAAGATCCGGTTAAACCGCAGCTTATCGATTTGAGAGAAGCATCCACATTGGGGCTTCTTGCTTCACTAGATCGGGCACTCAATCTCACTTCTCCCGCGGCACGTCTCCAGCAGCGTCCTCAGGGATGCCCGTTGTCAATCGGAAGCGAAAACCTCACGAAAGGTGATACACAATGACAGACCGGCAATTGAGCAGCGAGGATCGTGCGCTAATCCAAAAGCTTAATGATCTTGACGCCGATGCCAGTAAGGCGTTCGTATTCGAAAACGCGGAGATCCGCCGAGTAGGAACACAGTGGGTTGTCGCTGTAACGGTCGGGGCAGAAACCTCGGAGAAACGATTTAGG
>JBQCEI010000248.1:0-5338 GCA_051960375.1 Aureliella sp.
TTTTTTAAGTACGAGCAAGTGATATAGCACTTGATCGTTTCTTTTGGGTCATTGGCTCGGTTTTCCTTTGCCCTGCCGGCTTGGGTTGGTACTCTTACGCGTGTGGCCTGAAGCCTGAGGCCTGAAGCCTGAAGGAAGCCTTTAGCCTCTACTTCACTTCCAACATCCGCTCCAGCGCGACCAGCGCTTGCTGGGCAATCTCCGGCTCGACCTTGATCTGGTTGACCAGCGAGCCGGCTACGGCGTTTTCGAGCGTCCAGGCCAGGTGCGCCAGGTCGATGCGGTACATCGTTGCGCACATGCAGACGACCGGCGAGAGGAAGTGGATCTCTTGCTCGGGATGCTGCGCTTTGAGCCGGTTGACCAGGTGCAGCTCGGTGCCGATCGCCCACTGGGTGCCCGGCGGCGCTTGTTCGACGGTCTGAATGATCTTGCTGGTCGAGCCCGACACGTCGGCGATGTCGTTGACTTCGCGGGGACACTCGGGATGGACCAGGATCTTGATGCCCGGGTGGCGATCGCGGAACTGAGCCACGTGCGCCGCGGTGAACATTTGGTGGACGCTGCAGTGCCCTTTCCAAAGCACGACGCGGCTCTGCTGGATCTTCTCGGGCGTGTTGCCGCCGAGCGTTTCGGCGTACGGATCGTAGACCGGCATCTGTTCTTCGGTAATGCCCATCTTGAGGGCCGTGTTGCGGCCCAGGTGTTGATCGGGGAAGAAGAAGACGCGGTCGCCGCGCTGGAACGCCCACTTCAGAACCGCCGCAGCGTTGCTGCTGGTGCAGACGATGCCGCCGTTGCGGCCGCAGAACGCCTTGAGCGAAGCGGCGGAGTTGATGTAAGTGACCGGAATCACGCGGCTGGTGTCGATCACTTCGCCGAGCTGATCCCAGGCATCTTCGACTTGGCGAATCGCAGCCATGTCGGCCATCGAACAACCGGCCGCCATGTCGGGCAGCAAGACCGAAACATGCTCGCCGTGGCGCTCGGCAAGTTTTTCCGGCCGATTGGCCAGGATGTCGGCCGTCTCGGCCATGAAGTGCACGCCGCAGAAGACGATCAGCCGGCAATCGCGGCTGGCCGCGGCGAGCTGGCTGAGCTGATAGCTGTCGCCGGTCAGGTCGGCATGCGCGATGACCTGGTCCTGCTGGTAGTGGTGCCCCAGGATCAGCAGTCGCGAGCCCAATTCGCGCTTGCAGCGTTCGATGCGCTCGTCCAATTCTTCATTGGACAGCTTTTTAAAATCGGCCAGCGGCAGTTTGCCTTGGCTGTTGCGCAGCGGAGGAGCGATCAACATATTCGACCAGTTACTTTCCCGATACGGATGTCGTTGCTTAATCGTCGGCCCGGAAGGCTGTTTTTACCGCGGAGGCGCGGAGAGCGCGGAGAGCCAACCCCCCGAGGCCGTTCGGTGTAATTGTAAGCATCAGTGGCCCAGCTGACGAGCGATGCTACGGTCTTACCTCCGCGCTCTCCGCGTCCTCCGCGGTAAAACCGGTCGCAGCCGGTTCGGCACATCACTTGCAATCGCTGGCATTCCAGTTTGCTAGAGGACGCTTTGAAAAAGGTGCCAGAACCATGGGTCACGAATCCAAAACTACGACCGACCACAAAGTGATTCGCAAATGGGCCGAGAAGCGCGGCGGCAAGCCGGCGACAATCGCCGGCACTGCGCACAAAGGAGAGGATGCCGGGCTGCTGCGCATCGACTTCCCGGGCGGCGCTGGCAACCCGCCCTTAGAACCGATCACCTGGGACGAGTTCTTCGAAAAGTTCGACGAAGAAAATCTCGCGATGGTCTACCAAGAGAAAAAAGCCGACGGCGAGGAGAGCACCTTCTGCAAGTTCATCAATCGCGAGTAGGACTGCTCTACCGCGGAAACGCAGAGATCGCGGCGCGGGCTTAAATCATTGCTTCGGCGGGCGGCTCGGCCACCAGCCAGAGCAGCTCGCCGATGCCGCCGCTTGCCCGGTCGCCCAAGGCACGCCACATCGGCTGCCTGGCCAAACTCTCGACGTCGACGCCGGGCAACTGCGGACGCAGTGCGTCAAAGAGCAGGTACAGGAACGACAGCCGGATCTGCTCGGGCTGAGTAAAACCGGAATGCAATTCGGGCGGGCTGGTCGAGAGGCTGATCAGCGTGCCGCGATGCATGCCGATGCCGATGGGCCCGGTCAATTGTTCCAGGCAAACAATCGTGCCGGCAATCATCGAGTTCGCGCAGCCGCGATCGACCTTGCCGCCGACGATCACCGTTCCGCGGCGCATGCGATAGCCGAGAAATCGGCCGACTGATCCGTTCACGCGCAGCAATCCGCCGCGCATTCCGCGGCGGGTCCCGGGCCGCGCCCCGGCGCAGTAGTCGTTCGCGCCGCCTGCGATCTCGACATAGCCGCCGCGCATACCGGTGGCGGCATAATCGCCCGCATCGCCATGCACGATCAAGTGGCCGCCCCGCATGTCGGCCGCCACTGCATTGCCGACCGCCCCTTCGACGATCAGCCTACCGGCGCGCATCCCGCTGCCGATGTTATCAACCGGCGATAAGTCTCCTTTCAGCAGGAGCGTTTCGCGCGAGCCATCTTCGATCGCGAACAGTTCGCCGAGGCGCACGGGCCGAGCTTGGCAGGTAATCGATAGTTCGGCAATTTGGTCGATAGAAAGCGCCTCCAAGCGATCGGGCACGATGCCGCGCATGTCGACTCGGCGGACATGACTGCGGCCTGCTTCTGTTCCCGAATCGGGCTGTTCTCGAGACGGTTGATCTGCCAACGGCTGGCGAAGCGTCAAGGTCAGCGGGTTCATGCCAGCACATCCTTTAAATGGAAGTGATACTGTCCCAGCTTGCCGCCGTAGTTGCCCGCTGTCACTTGTCGCAAACCGTACCGCGTCCCCGCTTCACAAGCGGCCATGATGCCGACGCGCATCGCCCGAGCAACGTCCGCTTCGGTTAAGCCGTCGATCACCACTTCCAAAGCCGCCCCGACTCCTTCGGGTAAGTGCGAATCGGTCAGCGGACGCAGCGTCGGGCAAAAGACATGGTTGGTCGATGCAGTCAGCCACTTGTACTTCGATCCTACTTTGGACCCTGAACGCGCGACGCCGCCGGGAAATGGCATGATCACATTGGGCAGTTGCCGCATCGCATCCATCGCCGTCTCGCAGGCGCGGAGTGCACCGGAGAGCGTTTCACTGAGCACCAGGAAGTTGCCACCGCCGACGGCCGAAGTACGAGCGGTTTTGGCTTCGCACACGAATTCACCGTCCATGACCGGGATGCGCCAAAAGCGGCGGTTGCCGATGACTTTCGAGATCTGAAAACCATCGCCGAAGTAACGGAGTTTGCTGCCGAGTGCCACTTCCTTTTCGCCGGTCATTCCGGCGAAGACGCTCGTCGAAGGACAGGTCAGCACGCACTGGCCGACGCGGCGAACGATCTGCTTTTCCAGCTCTGTGCCCGACATGGAAAAGATCAGCACGGCGATCGCCGGCCGGCCGTCGGGAGACTGAGTAGGCGGAATCTCGCGTTCGACCGACGCTTCGCAGCCGCAAGCGATCACGCTGGTCGCAAAGCCAGTCATCGCCTCGGCGGCTCGCAGCGCCCAGTAGCGATCTTCGGCCGTAATGATCAACCGCGTGGCCGTCATGGGGAACGCTTCGGCGAAGCTGTCGGCGATATCGATGCCGTTGATCTGCATGATGCTCACGATGCGACCACCTGCCTTGCTTGCAGAGCCATGCGCTCAGCGAACTCGTCGTCGCCCAGCTCAAGAGCATCGACCGGCATGCGCAGCGTCTGCTCTACCGCTTCCCGCCAGGCTGCGCCGAGCTTATCCGGGCCAGCCGGCTGCACGCGCACCGTTGCCGTCGGCGCTCCCCCGATGATCTCGCCGCCGCGCACGATCTCGCAGCCACTCTTCCACACCGAGGCGGCTCGCGAGAAAGTGCTCTCCCAGTCGGCTGCGGGGCGATAGAAAACCAAGTCGGCGATCGCGCCTGGACGAAGGTGTCCTCGGTCGGGCAAACCCAATAGCTTGGCCGGGGCCGCTCGCGTCAGAATCGCGATTTCATCGAGCGTGTACTCGCGCTCCAGATGCCGCAGCAAGCTCAGCTCGGCCGCTTCGGGGTGAATCATCTCCAGGGCCGCTTCGCGGAAACTGCGATCCATGAGCAGCCGGATCAGATGCGGATAGCTAGTGAACGGTCCACCGTTGGGATGATCGGTCGTCAGGAACACTTGATACGGATTCTTGATTAGCAGCAGCAGCTCGAGTCCGATCGTCCATTGCAAACTGCCGACGTAGTGGCGATTCTCGTAGCGCATCGGCACCACGCCGCAGCCGCCGACGCACTCGACATCCGAGATGATCGCTTTGGCAGGCCGCGCATGGCGGCTGTTGCGATACTGGGCCTGCGTATCGGCCGAGACCGTCACGGTTTGACCGAAGACGATCTGACCGACGTCGAGCGTCAACTCGGGCGAGCGATTGATGCGCTCGGCCAGCTCGGCCGCTCCGCTCCCCATGCCATAGGGGCCGATGGCTGAATAGGCGTTGAACTGCGCATGCGTCAAATGAAGCCGTCGCCCTTCGGCCGCATCGAGCGTCGCGAGCGTCGAGGCGATGTTGCCTGCCATGCCGAGATTGCTCGCGTGCACATGCAGCGGATGCGGTAAACCCAGCTCATCGACCGCGGCAGACAGCGAGCGAATGACGTCGCGCGGCGAAGCGCCATACTGCGGATGCGGCTCGTCGATGTCGAGCGTCCGCTGATGGAACTTGAAAGCGTTGATCCCGCCGGCGTTGACCACTTTGACGGCGTAAGCCTGACTGGCCCGCACGGTCCAGGCAACGAGCTCTTCGAGCACCGGCGCTTCCAGGCCGCGACCGAGCGCACGCAGCAGCCAGTCTTCGTTGCCCATCACGACGTACGCGCCCGAATCCACAAGCGGCGTGTCGGCAAGTTGCAAATGCGTGGCGCGGGCTTGGGGCAACAACATCGCCGGCTCAAAGCAAGCCGTGTAGCCCATCGCCGCGTACTTCTGGCCGGTGACGATCGTCGACCACAGCGGACCTCGCTCGTCGCTTTGCTTCGTGCCGAGAAACTCCTGCATGAGCAAGCGCGCCAAGTTGACTTTGCCGCCGCCGATGTGCGTATGCAAATCGATCGCGCCGGCCATCGCCAAGCAGCCTTCCATGTCGATTGTCCGGCCTTCTGTGATCGGCGCCTTTGCAGTGCGATCGTTCGATCCCGCCTGTAATATGGCTCTCGAACTCGCGATGCGATTGCCGTCGATGGCGATCTCGACCAGCGCACCGTTATCGGGATGCGTCGGAT
>JBQCEI010000249.1:0-2875 GCA_051960375.1 Aureliella sp.
GTCCAACTCCTACTTTTTTTTTTTATAATAATTTGGGGTTTTTGTTTTTTAAAATTTTCGGGTTTTGGTGTTTGGGTTTTTTAATATTATGGGTTGTTTTCCCCGCTAGGGCCCAAAGCCGCGAAGACACCTGGTAGCGATGCCCTCGATCTTGAACGCAGAAGTAACACTTGACAGTTTGCCCAGCCTGCCAGACGATTCATCAGCCGAACACAGCCGAAAAAACCAATTGAGAGCCCACTGATGACCGAGCGCACGATCACTTGCCCAACGACTTTTGCCACCTCTCGCCAGGAGATCGCCGGAGTGCCGGTGGTCGAACTGGCTCAGCAATTCGGCACGCCGGCCTACGTGTACGATATGTCGATCATCGAGCAGCGCGTCGCGGACCTGGCGACCTTCGGAACGATTCGCTACGCCCAGAAAGCCCTGTCGAACATCGCCATCCTCGACCGCTTGCGCAAGCTCGGCGTCGTCGTCGATGCGGTGAGCGCCGGCGAGATCGGCCGGGCGCTCAAAGCCGGCTACCTACCCGATTCGCATCCGCGGGGAATCGTCTACACGGCCGACGTGTTCGATAAGGCGGCTCTCGATCTGGTCGTTCGCCACAACATTCACGTCAACGTCGGCTCCCCCGACATGATCGATCAGCTCGGCGAAGTCGCCCCGGGCCGCAGCATCACGCTTCGCATCAATCCCGGCTTCGGACACGGCCACAGCCAGAAGACCAACACCGGCGGGCCGCAGTCCAAGCACGGCATCTGGCACGAACAAGTCGACGACTGCCTCCGCCGCGCCGACCTCTACAACATCGTGGTCTCGGGCGTGCACATGCACATCGGCAGCGGCACCGACCTGGAGCATCTCTCGCAAGTCTGCGCCGCCATGGAAGCGACTTGCCGCAACATCGGCCGCACCGTGACGTCGATCAGCGCCGGCGGCGGCTTGCCGGTGCCGTACCGGCCCGAGCAAAGCTACGTCGACATCCAGGCGTACTACGATTTGTGGAATGCGACTCGCAATCGCTTGCAGGATGCGTTCGGCCACGAAGTCGAACTGGAGATCGAGCCGGGCCGCTACCTCGTCGCCGAGAGCGGTTTTCTGGTCGCTGAGATTCGCGCGGTCAAGCGCATGGGCGAGAACACGTTCTATCTGCTCGACGCCGGCTTCAACGACCTGGCGCGTCCGATCCTCTACGGTTCGCACCATCCGATCTCGGTCTGCCGCCGCGACGGTTCGACGAGCGAAGCCGAGGTGCCGGTCGTCGTCGGCGGCCCGCTGTGCGAATCGGGGGACATCTTCACGCAGGAAGAAGGGGGCTTCGTCGCTCGCCGCAGTCTGCCGTATGCCGGTGTCGGCGATTTTGTGATCCTCGAAGTTGCCGGCGCGTACGGCTTCGTGATGGCCAGCAACTACAACAGCAAGTTTCGTCCGCCCGAGATCCTGATCGAGCAAGGGCAAGCCAAGCTGATTCGTCGCCGGGAGACGCTTGACGATTTGCTGGGGCCTGAGACGATCCCCGCGTAGATTTTTTTAACGCAGAGACGCTGAGAAGAAACGCAGAGGACGCGGAGATAGTTTGATTGAGCGACTGACTGATCTTGATGATCCGCGGCTGGTGCCGTTTCGGGGCATGCGCACTGCCAACTGGACGGCGGCCAGCGGCTGGTTCATCGCCGAAGGTCCGCGGTTGGTCGAGCGGCTGCTGAAGAGCAGCTTCGCCGTGCACTCGTTGCTGATCAGCGAAAAATATCTCGACGAGTGGCAGGGGCGCATCCCGGCCGGCACGCAGGCGATCGTCGTCCCCGAAGAACTGATCTCGCAGCTCCTGGGCTTTAATTTCCATCGCGGCGTCATCGCTTGCGGCCTGCGCAAAGAACCGCTCGCGCTGCGCCAGTCGCTCGCCCAGCCGCTCGATCGATCAGCCACGCTGGTCGCGGTGCACGGCGTGCAAGACCCGGAGAACCTGGGCGGCATTCTGCGGAGCTGCGCGGCGCTCGGCATCGAGCACATTCTCGTCGGCCCTAAGTCGGCCGATCCACTTTGCCGCCGTGTGCTCCGCGTATCGATGGGCACGGTGCTCAGCTTAAAACTCTATCAGTCGCCCGATCTGCAAAGCGACCTCGACTGGCTGCGAGCCGAGCACGGAGCCCAAACCGTAGCCACGACGCTCGGTGAAGGTTCCGAACCCTTGGAGCAAGCCAGCCGCAACACTCCGCTGGTGATCATGCTCGGCAATGAAGCCCACGGCTTGCCGCCGGAGTTGCAACAAGCAGCCGATCGCCGCGTCCGCATCGACATGCGCCTGGGCACCGACTCGCTGAACGTCAGCGTCGCCGCCGGCATCATCCTGCACTACTTCTGCCGCGTGGCGCGATAGGCGGGGTCTTTTTTTAACGCAGAGACGCAGAGAAGAGACGCAGAGGACGCAGGTTATACCTCGGGGCTGGGCGGAGTGGCGGCCCTCAGGGCGTCGTACATCCGCCCAATCGCTACGAAGGGATTGGCAGGATCGCCTTTGGCGGCATCCCATCTAGCCTTGTAGGCCGAATATTCGTTTTCCTGCGACAAGATGCCGGAAGTGAACGGCGTCTTCCCCGACGCTCGCTCGGTGAAGCCAAAACGCACGAGGATCTTTTGGGTTGCTAGCGTCGTCTCGAAATCCATCCGACTCCACTTCGAAACAAACTCCTCGCGACCGATCGCCCCACTGCTCGCATCAGTCCACAAACGCCCTCGCGTTTGCCAGTGCGAAGCCGCGCACAACACGTACGCGAACAACGCACACCGATCTACGCTGGGAATGGCCGGATCGCCGGAGACGCGGATGAACCCGCGGCTCAACGGCATTGGCGGCACACACCCTGCCGGCTGT
>JBQCEI010000250.1:0-5038 GCA_051960375.1 Aureliella sp.
TCAAAACCCTTTCTTCCCCTTTTTATTTTTGCACCCCGGGTTGTACTTTTTGTGCGGTTTTTGTTTTTTTTCCCCGGCTTTCTCGGTTTCCTCCGCGTCCTCCGCGGTAAAAATCTGAGACGGCTGTGCGGGGCGTTAGGGCAGGCCGAGGCCCTCGTCCATGTCGTACATGACGTTCATGCACTGCACGGCCGCGCCGGAGGCGCCTTTGACGAGGTTGTCGAGCACCGAGAGCAGGATCACCCAGCCGTCGTTCTCGCGCACGGCGATGTCGCAGAAATTCGTGTGCGAAACATGCTTGGTCGTCGGCAAGTGGCTAGCCATGCGCACGAACCGCGAGCCTTCATAGAAACCGCACAAGCATTCGCGGATCTGATTGGCCGTCACCCGCGATTTGGGACGCACGTAGATCGTCGAAAAGATGCCGCGATCCATCGGCACCAGATGCGGCGTAAAAACCAACTCCGGCGTCGTGCCGGAGAATCGTCCGCAGATATCGACGATCTCGGGTTGATGGCGATGATTGCCGACGCCGTAAGCGGCAAACGATTCGTTGACTTCCGGGTAAAGATTGCTCAGCTTCGGAGTGCGGCCCGCGCCGCTGACGCCGCTCTTGGAATCGACGATGATCCCCGAGCTCTCGATGATGCCTTCTTTCAGCAGCGGAGCCAGCGGCAGGATGGCGCTCGTCGGATAACAGCCGGGGTTGGCAACCAGCTTGGCTGAGCGAATCGCATCGCGGAACAGTTCGGGCAAGCCATACGGCACCTGTCCAAGGCGGCCCGGATCGGGATGATGATCGCCATACCACTTCTGGTACAACGCGGGCGTGCCCAGTCGATAGTCGGCGCTCAGGTCGATCACTTTGCAGCCGCCGGCGAGCAGTTCGACGACGATCGGCGCCGAGGCTCCGTGCGGCAAGCAGCAGAAGGCCACGTCGCAGCGCTCGGCGACTTGCTTGGGCGAAAGGTCCTCGACCATCAAGTTCGTGCGGTGAGCGAACTGCGGATGCATGTCGGCCAGCGAGCTGCCATCAGCCTGGCGGCTCGTCGCCGCCACAATCTCCGCATGCGGATGCCGCAGCAGCAATCGAATCGATTCAATCGCCGTATAACCCGAACAGCCAACGATACCAACTTTGATCATAGTGATGTGCTCAAATAACAATAGCAGAGGCTCGATGCGCGGCCCGAGGTTCGCGCACTCGCCTCATGCTCGATCTTTTACCGCGGAGGCGCGGAGAATGTGCTCCGCGCTCTCCACGTCTCCGCGGTAAAAAACAACAAGCAAAAAACAAGTATAAAGCCGCATCCGGGGCAGCACCATGCACGATATGACCGGTCCGCTTCGTCAAATCGCTCTCATTGCGCACGATCGCCAGAAGACGGCGCTGCTCGCGTTTGTCGAGCGGCATCGCGAGTTCTTTCGCACTCAGCCGCTGGTCGCCACCGGCAACACCGGTCAGCTCCTCAATGAGAGTCTCGAGCTGGCGGTTGAGCGCGTCGCGCACGGACCCGAAGGAGGCGACTTAATCATCGGCGGGCGCGTAGCCGAGGGCCACATCATCGCCGTTCTCTTCTTTCGCGACCCGCTGACCGCCCAGCCGCACGAGCCCGATGTCTCGGCGCTGATGCGCGTGTGCGACGTCCACAGCGTCCCGCTAGCCACCAACGCCGCCACCGCCGAAGCCGTCGTGAGCGCACTAGCCGCAGCGCATTAGCCGCAGGGCGTTAGCCCGCGGTTGTTGCTGGTGCAGTTCTGGTGTGGCACTGGCTATGCCAGTGGCTTCTGCTTCGAAGTTGAAGGGCTAGAAGGGCCCGGTAAAGCGTTCCAATGCCGAACCCAGTTCGGCCAGAACCGGTTGCAAGACAGTTCGGCATTGGCGAGTGGTTGAGGTTTTGATCGCGGTAAACTTCGAAGCAAAGGACACTGGCATAGCCAGTGCCACACCTTCCAGCGTTTTGTCGTGTCTTTGTGCCTTTGTGGTGATTCCTTTTGAACCACGAAGACACGAAGACGCGAAGACACGAAAGGAGAACGCGCTAGCTCTTGGCGGCCTTCATCTGGTCGAGCAAGCGGCCCGGGCTGCCCATGATGTTGTAGCCAGCATCGACATGCAAAATCTCGCCAGTGATGCCGTCGCTGTAGTCGCTTAGCAGATAAGCGCCGCTGCGGCCGACTTCTTCATGCGTGACGCAGCGGCCCAGCGGAGCCACATGGCCGTAGAACTGCTGCATCTCACCGACACCGGCTGCATAACCAGCCAGCGTCTTTAAGGGGCCGGCGCTGACGGCGTTGACGCGCACGGCGGTCGGTCCCATGTCGAAGGCCAGGTAGCGGACGGTCGCATCGAGGGCCGCTTTGCAGATGCCCATCACGTTGTAACCCGGCACGCACTTCTCGCCGCCGAAGTAGGTCATCGCCAGCACCGAAGCGCCGGGGTTGAACAGCGGCCGAGCGTAATTGGTGACCGAGATCAGGCTGTACACGCTGACGTCCATCGCCAGCTTGAAACCCGAGCGGCCGGTTTCAACCGTGGGTCGCGAGAGGTCATCGCGGTCGGCAAAGGCGATCGAGTGGAGCAGGAAGTCGATCTTGCCGAGCTTCTCGCCCGCGAGCTTCATGAAGGCCTGGACCTGCGCGTCGTCTTGCACGTCGAGCGGTTCGAGGAACGCGGACTTGTCCGGATACTGGTCGATGCACTTGCTGACCCGCATGCGGTTCTTTTTCTTCTCATCGTCCGGCCGGTCGGGAAGATGAGAGAACCCGCACACGCCGCCGCGCTCCATGATTTCTTTGGCAATTGCCCAAGCAATCGAGTTGTCATTTGCAATGCCGAGAATCAAGCCCCGCTTGCCCGCGAATGAGACCATGACCGCAAACCCTTCTTGACTACCGATAAGCGAACTGTTTCGAGCCCAGAAGAATAGCGACTTTCGCGAGATTGGGCTAGGGAGACTGGGGGACTCTGGCAATAGCCCGTTATTTAACGCAGAGACGCAGAGATACAGAGCACAGAGAACGCAGAGAAGAGCGAGGCCGTTCCCTGCGTTCTCTGCGCTCATCTCTGCGTCTCTGCGTTAGAAAAAGAGCGCCAAAGATCGCGGCTGGCGGCAAGAATGACATGCTGTTGGAAAGTTTTTCCTCCGGGTGTGGCAGGCGTGGTCGGCAGTCCAACGACCGAAAACGCTGGAAAACCAAGGGTTTTTGAGAGGTGCTCGGCTGCTGCCGATGTTTGGCACGCAGTTCGCTTGATATGCCCGCCATGCGTTTTGCAGGAGCACACGTCACTTGGCAGTTTTATGGAGATCGCCATGTTGGTTCTAACGCGCAAACCCAATCAGCAGCTGCACATCGGCAACGACATCGTGATCACGATCGTCAAGGTCCGCGGTAACACGATTCGCCTGGGCATCGAAGCCCCGAAAGATGTGCGCGTCCTTCGCTCCGAACTCGACCCCAAACCGGCTGGCGGAGAAGCGGCCCTCGAGGACTCGCAGGCCAGCGCCGCTGCCCCATCGGACGTTCAGCCCGAAGCCGACGCAGATGCTTCGGCCGACGACGCTCAGGAGGCTGCCAGAGTACAGCCCCAGACTACCGCGCCGCTGATCTTCGAGGCTCGCATCAAGCAGCCCGCGTCCAGCAAGCAGTCGGCCGCCGTCAAGCGGTCCGCGCCAGGCGGCGCGCCGCTGAAACGCTTCGCGGCGACAGCGACTGCCAAGCGTTCGCGCGGCGTGTTTTCCGATCGCAATATTGAAGACTGCCCGCTGTGCCACCGCGCACCGCAGGCCCCCGCGATGCCACAGCCCGCTCTGGCGCTGAGCTTATCAGCCGCCGGTCGTTAGCTTGCCCTTGGCATTAAGAAACCGGACGCTAACGCGTGCCGGCTGATCCATCCAATAGGCTGGTAGAACTTCAATCGGAACCGGAGCGCACTTCAGGACAAGGACGTCCTCGCTCACCCTGCAATTCCTCTGCGCTCTCCGCGTCCCCCGCGGTAAAAAGTTCCTTCAAGTCACCGAGCGGCCGACCACGTCGCGCAGCCAGTTCTCGTACTCGGGGCTGCTGATCATCACCGGCTGGATGAGAATCTGAGGGACTTCATAAGCATGATTCTGCGAGATAAATTCGATGAGACGCTCGGCTAAGGGTTTGAGAGACTTGATCGTGCAAACCCATTCTTGATCCGAGCGAACTTCTCCTTCCCAGTGATACACGCTCTCGATCGGGCCTGAGATCTGGACGCACGCGGCCAGCCGAGCTGCGACTATTTTGCGAGCCAGCTCGCGCGCACTGTCTTGACAGCCACACGTGGTCGTTACTTCAATCAGGTCAGACATTGGCTTCGATTCCAACGGCGCGGAAGGCAGGGAAAGCATGTGCGGTCGTTTCACTCTCAAGACGCCACCGAGCGAGTGGGGCCAGTTGCTCTTACCGCACTTGGACGTCAGTTCTATCGTGGCCGATTGGCAGCCGCGATACAACATCGCTCCCACACAACCGATCGCAGCGTTGCTCGCCGGCGATCGCGACCAACTGCATGCGCAGTATCTGCGCTGGGGCCTCGTGCCGTTTTGGGCCGGCGAGCTGGCGATCGGCAACCGGATGATCAACGCTCGCGCCGAAACGTTAGCCGACAAGCCGGCTTTTCGCGTGCCACTGGCCAAGCGGCGGTGCGCGATCGTCAGCGACGGCTACTACGAATGGCAAAAACGCGGCAAATCGAAACAGCCGTTCTGGATCCATCGCGGCGACCAACATGTCTTCGCGTTCGCTGGCCTCTGGGAAAGCAATCGCAAGGCGACCGGCCAGGAAGTGCAAACGGCGACCATCATCACCGCAAGCGCCAGCGAAGCGCTCGCTCCGATCCACGATCGCATGCCCGCGATTCTCTCAGGCGACGCGCTGCAGAAGTGGCTCGATCCGAACACTTCCGCCGAAGAAGCCCTCACACTGCTCCAGGCCGCTCGCGAATGCGAGTTCGAAGCTCGCCCGGTTTCATCCTACGTCAACAGCCCGCTCCACGAGGATGATCGCT
>JBQCEI010000251.1:0-3088 GCA_051960375.1 Aureliella sp.
AAGACCCTGGGTCGGTAAAACCCTGAGCCTTGCCCGGTTGTGAGCGATCGAATTGTTTTTTTCCAGACGCCAGCCGCGCGTCGCCGCTGCCGACGCGGTTACTCAGCCTGCGAAGCGGCTACCAAGCTGCTCTCTTGCGAACCTGGGTAGTACGGGTTGTCGATCACCAGCGGTCCGGTGGCGGGGCGAGCTCCGACAACGGGGCTTTCGGCTGCCGGCGCTGCAGGAGGCGCTGCCGGCGCATCGACCGGACCTTCTGCGGGGCAACCCGGGCAGAACTCCGGCGCGTAGGGATTGACGAGCACCTGCGCATGCGGCGCAGCCGGATAGACGCTGTAAGCCGGCGAGGGCTGCAGCTGCGGCCAGCTCGCAAATGGACTGTCGCCGTAAGGACGCATATACCGCTGGCCGTAGTAAACCGGCGGATGCAGAGCAAAGTACGGAGGCGCCGGGATAAACGAAGTAATCCGCGGCGTGTTGACTGCACCGTAGCCGAACAGATACCCGAAGCCCAGGCCGTAAGGATCCTGAGCTCGGGCCGTTACCCCCGAGCCGGCCACGAGAACGCCGATGCCAACCAGAAGTGCCCGGGAAGTCTTGAACATGATGCGAATCCTAGTGAGTTTTAGCGAGGCAGTACTGGTGCTGGGTGTTGTAGGCAAGCGTTGAACAGTCGTCTTCGCCCCGAAGGGGCAGCGACATAATCGCCTGGGGCAGAGCGAAGCGGCCGCCAGGCCGCGTAGCGCCGCCCCAGGTGATCGATGCCGTTGGCCCCGTCGCCCTGAAGGGGCCTAACAGGTTGTTGTTGTGCCCCTTCAGGGCGACCGATGGTCTTGTCACTTGTACCCGGGGCGTCGCTTCGCAGCTGGCGCTGCTGCGCTCTGCCCCGGGCTATCATGTCGCTGCCCCGTTGGGGCGAAGAGGTACTATCTACTCAATTGCCGTGCACAAATATCCAACCCTCAACGATTGGCTAAGTGCTGATCTCCAAAATTCACACTAATTGGCCGTCGGCATCCGTCAAGCGACACGTTGGGTCATTCCGCGCCTTGAAAGTAGACCGATTTACCGCCAAGACACGAAGGGACCAAGCAAAAACGGGCCATCCCTCACAACCGATATCAAAGGCCTTGCGCCGTTTAACTTGCCCTCAGCGAAACTTGTGTCCCAACTTTCAGCCCTTGCAGCAATCCAGTACACTCGACCGTAGTAAGGTGGTTCGTTTCCCGTGCCGAGCCTGGAGAGGTGCTTTATGCCACTGTTCGAAATTGAAACCGACGCACACATCATCATCACCTGGGCCGCCGACGAGCAAGCCGCTCGTCAGGTCGTTGCCCAGGCGTATCCCAACGATGAAGTGACGCGGATGACGAAACGCCCGCGCGATACGTGGGTGATCTCCAAAGGAGTCTTGGGCTTGACCAGCAGCAAGATGGACGTCTGCGGCGTGGCTCGCGACTGCCTGGCAAAGTCATCGGGCGATAAAGTTCACGCCATCCGACTCTACATGCACGAAACCGGCAGCGATCTGGAGAAAGCCAGACGCGTCATCGAGAGCAACATGGTCATGGGCTGGTAAGCCCGACACGCGACGCTGATTCGCTTTGACCCTTCGCTAAAGAAAGACCAAAACACAGAGGCACAGAGCGCGCAGAGCGGGACGTCCAGGACGTTCCCTCTGTGCCTCTGTGTTTTTTGGCTCATCTCGCAACTTTGTGGCTACTGCGTTTGTCTTCTGGCTTGTGTGCCACTGGCCTTAGCCTGTGTCTTTCCTTTCGAAGTGTGAAGTGCGACCCAGAGATCGGGTTACCAGGTCAAGCAGCGTCCAAGACGCGACTCTTTTTATCGCGGGCTCCGTGGCCTTCGAACGCATCGTTCTTCTTGCTCGCTTTTAACTTCGAGAGCGAAGACACTGGCTAAGGCCAGTGGCACACAAAGCCAAGATAAGTTCGAGTCGCTCAGCGCTGTTTGGTAGGTTGCCGACTGATGAGAGCCGGGGCTCCGCTGGGGACGGCGACTTCCAGCTTCACGTTCATCCCCGGCAGCAGCAACCAGTGCTCGCCGTGGCGAGCGTTTTGAATCTTGGCGTGCACGCGGACGACTCCCTGGCTGCTCACCTGCGGATCGTACGATGAAATCCGCCCGGCCAACCGCACCGGACTGCCGCCTGGCGATGCATGAGCCGTTTCGACCCGCACTTCAAGTCCGACGATCCGCTTGAGATCGACTTTCTCGATCGGTATCAGACAGTCGACCAGCAAGTGCTCCAGGTCGGCCACCAGCGCGACCGGCTTGCCTGCTTCGACCCATTGACCTTGGTGCAAGTGAACTGCGGTAACAATGCCATCGATCGGCGATGCGATGCGCCGCCGGCCTAAGCGCAGATGAGCCGCTTGCACGCTGGCAGCTTTCAGTTCCGCATCGACGGCAGCTCGCTTGAGAGCCAATTCGGCGCGCTGCAGATTGACCTCGGCGCTGCCGACGGCCAACGTCAAGCGCCGCAGTTCCGATCCCGATACGCTGGCTTTAATCGCCGTGTTGTTGTCGAGTTCTTCCTTGGCCGCGCTGAGAGCGACTTTGGAAAACTTGACGTTGCTGTCGTCGGCGGCCAGTTCGAGCGCGGCTTGATGCTGCAACTGAGCCAGCTTCAGTTCCATGCGAGCCAACTCTTCGTCGAGCTGCGCAATCGCTTGTCCCGCTTTCACCGGCGCATTGAGTTCGACCTCGACCTTTTCGAGCACTCCGCTTTCGAGCGCCGGAACTTCGACCGATTTTTCTAACAGCACCGGGCAGTCGGCGAAGGTGAGCCACGTGAGCGACTCAGCGCCGCTCGCTGGTGGACTCTGCGCCAACGCCGAGCCGAGCATCGTGCATGTAGCGATCAAGCAGACGGCGACCAACCTTATCGTGATCCGTTCCATGCCCATGTTGAATTCCTAGTTAACGAAGATATCAACGCGAAGCGCCAACGAGCATCTACCTCCTTCGCGCCTTCGCGACATAGCGAGAATTCAAAAAAAAAGTGAAAAACACGAAAACGCGAAAACGCAAAAAAGCGAAAGAAAAAAAAAAAAGGTGGAGGGAACCC
>JBQCEI010000252.1:0-3138 GCA_051960375.1 Aureliella sp.
ATCAGACAGGCATAGAGCAACCGTCATCATAGCCATAGCTTGCCCAGTCGGATAGCGAGCAGGCCTCAGGCTTCAGGCGTCAGGCATCAGAATATCAGCCCGCTGACCGTGCCCTATCCTACTCGTGCTCGTGCTCGTGCTCGTGCTCGTGCTCGCTGCAAGCCTGAAGCCTGAAGCCTGAAGCCTCGCTCACTGCGGAAATTGGAATCCGGGCGGGAAGCCTGTCTCGCCGGTGACGTGGCTGCGCTTGGGCTCGGGCAGTGGATTCATGTAGCCGCGCGGGCGGCCGCCGACGACTTCGGGCCCGATGTCGTTGAGCGGGTATGGGTCGTGAATGACCGCCCGGCTGTTCTGCCGATCGATCGTTCCTTGTCCCCAAGGGAAGCCCCAACCTCCTGAGCGGCTCGCGCAACCCGTGCTCAGAACGGTTAACAGACCCAACATCAATGCACGCGACATAGCGGAATTCCTTTCCGAGGCGCATCGTAGACGACCTTGCATACCGCCGCCCAGCCCAATCCATTATCGTGCCGGTAAAGCTAGCAATACATCGACCGGCGGGCCGGGATGCGACCAGGGGAGGAAGATTTTAGCGCGGAGGTCGCACAGATCGCGGAGAGAGAACCGGGATAAAGCTCATATTCCGCTCGTCGCGTCGAGGAGCGTGGTGCCTTCGCCCAGGATGGCTTCGACCGGTCCGAGGGTGGCTGGAAGCAGCACCGAGTCGCCCGTCCGCATCGTGATTTGTTGCTCGTCAGCTATCAGATCGACCCGTCCCTCAGGCACCGTCAGGATGTGGAACCGACCGTCGCCGGCGATTTCGATTGCGTCGACTTCGGCGATGCGATCGAAGCAGAACTTGTCGCACTGGACCAGCCGCATGCGACCGGGCTGGGAGAGAGTTCGCGGCGGCTCGCACCCGCGCGGGCCGCTGGCAAAGTCGATCGTCTCGAGCGATTGTTCGACGTGTAGGGCTCGCGAGTTTCCTTGCGCATCGACGCGGTCCCAGTCGTACAGGCGGAACGTCGTGTTGGAGGCTTGTTGGATCTCGGCGACGATCAGCCCGGCGCCGAGCGCGTGGACCGTTCCAGACGGAATGAACACGCAGTCGCCCGCCTTGGGCTGGAGCTGATGCAAGCAAGCAGCGGTCTCGCCCGCGGCGATCGCCTCGCGGAGTGATTCGCGATCGATGCCGGGTTTAAGTCCGGCGTAGAGCACAGCCCCGGGTTCGGCGTGCACGATGTACCACGCTTCGGTTTTGCCGAGATCGGGCGGATTCATCTGCAACGCGTACTGGTCGTCGGGGTGGACCTGCACGCTGAGGACGCGCTGGCAGTCGAGGTATTTTAAAAGCAATGGAAAGCGGTCGCCGACCGGCTCCGCTTCGCCGACCAACCACCGGTGAGCCCGGCGCATCACGCCACCGAGTGTCTCGCCGGCCAAGGCTCCGTTGTTGATAACGCTTTCATGCTCGCGATGATCGACCACCTCCCAGCTTTCGGCCCAGATGCCTTCCGCTGGCAACGCTTTACCTAGCCGCGAGGCGAGACGGCGACCGCCCCACAGGTAATCTCGGTATGTTGGCTCCAGGCGGAGCGGATAAGGAGGGATATGCATCAACCCGCGCTCATTGTTATAGGCCATCGGGCCGGTTATGATCGCTTATGCAACTGATAAGCAAACTCAATAGCCGGCTAGCAATTATTGGGCAAAAGCCGATTGTAGCCAGCTTCTATTAACCGGTTAAAGATCGGATGCTCAAGCAACCCAACCTCACCGACGACCTGTTCGAAAAAAGCTCGATGTCCTTTGGCGAGCACCTCGACGAGCTCCGCAAAGCGTTGGTGAAAGCTGCGATATGGCTGGCCGCCGGCACCCTGATCGGCCTGTTCTTCGCCACCACGGTGGTGAAATTCATCGAGCAGCCGCTGCGGGCTGCGATGGACGAATTCTACCTCAACCAGACAGCCGCTCGCTTCAAAAAGATCAACAACGTCGACGCCCCCGAAGCGCTACTCAACTGGATGAAGGATCACTCGGTGATGCCCGAGCTCGTCTTCCTCGATCCGGCACAGCTCAAAGCGCTGACCGATATACCGGCCGGGGCCGCCTTGGCGAACTCCGCAGCGAGCGGCAATTCACTCGCACAATACAGCGAAGAAGCCAAAGCCGATCCGAGCGAAGCCAAGGTCGACGCAAAGAGCCTCAGCAGTGCCGACGCCCACAAAGCGGTCTGGAAGGACCTTTCGGCCGATTCGATCGAGCGCTTGCAGCCGCTGCTGATGATGCGCCCGATTCCCAATCGCCTGCTGACCTTCGACGCGCTCGAAGGTTTCCTGATCTGGCTCAAAGCGGGTTTGCTCGTCGGGGCGATCATCGCCTCGCCGGGCATCTTCTATCACATCTGGGAATTCCTGGCGGCCGGTCTCTATCCGCACGAGCGGCGCTATGTCTATCTGTATTTGCCGATGAGCGTCCTGTTGTTCGTGGCAGGGGTGAGCCTGGCATTCTTCGTGATCTTCAAGCTGGTGATCTCGTTCTTGCTGACCTACAACGTCGACATGGACATCGACTTTGCGCCGCGGCTGAAGGACTACATCTCTTTCGCCCTGTTCCTGCCGCTGGGCTTCGGCGTCGCCTTCCAGCTGCCGATCGTGATGTTGGGACTGAACCGTTTCGGTATCATTCCGCTCGAGCTGTACGTCAGCAAGTGGCGCATAGCAGTCCTCGGGATCGCTTTCTTGTCGATGGTGCTGACGCCAGCCGACGCTTACAGCATGATCGGGATGTTCATCCCGCTGACGCTGCTCTACTTCCTCGGCATCGCCCTGTGCAAGTTCATGCCCAAAGGCCCCGGCGTCGGCAGCCAGGCCTTCGATCCGGCCTAGTGGAAAACCGATTTACCACAAAGACACGAAGACACAAAGCAACAGTCAGCGGCCGTGTGGCACTGGCTATGCCAGTGTCTTCTTGTTTGAAGTTGCAAAGTAGGGCGCTCGGCAATCGTTCCAACACCAACAGGTTTTTTGCGCAGGAGTTCGCGACCTGTAAGGTCGCCTATGTCAGCCCAGGGCAAGGAGGCCGCAGGCCGCCGCAGCCCTGGGTAATGGAGCAATTGATGTTTCGGCCCTGACAGGG
>JBQCEI010000253.1:0-3924 GCA_051960375.1 Aureliella sp.
CTCATTTTGGGGGGCCCCCATTTGTGCATTGTGACCCCCCCGCCCCCCCGCCCCCCCCCCCCGAGGGGGGGCGTGGGGTTATAAGAAATATACGGCGCGGCCATTGGTTTTTCTGGGCGCCCCCGCCCCCCGATGCGGGGAGAGGGGCCGGGGGTGAGGGGTCTTCAGATGCGACATTGGCGGTCCGCCATACTTGAGTGCTAAGCAAGAATTGTTCGGTCAAAACTGGCTACACTAATACCGCCTCCCAACACATCCATTATGTGGCAACTCCCCAACGGCTCTGATACCATTGCTGCGGCTAATCTTCTCGCGGACTTTTCAGCAACTCAAAATTCTTAGTTAGAGAGAGTTTCTAGCGATGGCGCTTGCAGAGTCCAACCAATCCGACGAATTCGCTGCAGCTATGGAATCCCGGGCGAGCAGCTTTGTCGACTCGTGTCAGCAGATTATGCAATTGGATTACGACTATTCCCCGAAAACCTTACAGATTATGGACCAGGCGCTGGCCGTATATCACCCTCAAGGTTTTGCGTTTGAAACGGGGTGGCATTCGCATGCGGCTTATGCCGGCGAAGTCGTCCGTCGAGCGCTCGGCGGCAAGTGGGTGAAGGAAGAGAACGGCAGTGGAGCGAGCTTGCGCGGTGTGGCTGGCAAAGCGACCATCTATCCGTTTCTGTGGGTCTCGAAGCGCATCGATGCGGTCGTGCAAGGCTCCGACGAGAACTCGCTGGCGCTCAAGTATGTAAAGCTGCTTCAGATGCTCGACCGTGAATCGGAAGCACCGGAGCGGCTGCCCGACGACTGGGTTCGCAAGCATGCCGAGCAGATGAGCGGCGAGGAATCGAGTCAGGCCGTTGCGGCAAGCGGATCTCAAGATTCCGAAGCAGAGGATGATGGGGATGCCGACGACGATTTCGCATCTGCCCTAGCGATGGCTCCGACGGTTTGTTTCTTCTTAGTCGCCGCGGCTGACGGGAACATCGATAAAAAGGAAGCGAAATCGTTTCTCAGCGAAGTCATTAAATATGCGACCCATCCTAACCCGCTGATTCGCGAAGTCTTCGGCACCACTCCTTCGAAGTTTGCCGAGTTCTGCACGGCGATTACCGAATCGGCTCCGCTGGCGGTGATGAAGCTTGCGCTGTGCCGGATAGCGGCGGAGCAGCGGGCTCCGGAACATGCAGCTGAGTTTTGCCAAGCGCTGCTGAAGATGTCGACGGCGATCGCCTCAAGCTCGGGCGGCCTTTTCAGTCGGGGTAAAGTCAGCAAGGACGAACGCCAAGCCCTCGACGTGATTGCCCAGACCCTCGGTTTGAAGGACAAATAAGAGATGTCGGAACGCGACGAAGCCTACGAAGCATTTGTTGAAGAGCTGATGGAGCGCATTTCCAATCGTCCCGACGCGCCGCCGGTCGCGCTTAGTCTCGATGGGGCAACTCTCTCGATCGGCAATATGAAAGCAAACTTGCCATCGCTGTACCACACCTATTCGCTGCAATCCCCAGAGCTCAAGGCCCGTCAGATTGAGAGCATGGTCAATCTCTTCTGCCACGGCGAAGTGGATCGCGACGAAGAGGAAACGCTGGAGGACGTACGAGCTCATTTGCGGCCCAAGATCTGGTCGCGGGCCACCATCAGCTTGGATCGCATTGAAATGCCGTTCTGTTTGGTGGGCGAGCATTTAATTCTGAGCATCGTTTACGACATGCCCGAAGCCATCCAGTCCGTTCCGTGGTCGCGATTCAATAAGTGGGGCGTAGGGTTTAACGACGCTCTCCGCATCGCTTTTGAAAACCTCGACGAAGCAAGCAGCTTCATGGGAGCTCATCAAGAAGGGGGCCCGGGACTTTGCTCCGATGCCACGTACGACAACTACGGCAGCGCACGCTTTCTGACCGATAAGCCGTACGAGCACTTCGAGATTGGCTATCCGCGCTGGGCATTTCCCGCCGCTCGCGACGCCTGCGCGATGTGCCAGGCAGACCAGCCTCAACATATCAAGTTCAACGTCGAACTGATGTTTGAGATGTGCGAGAACGATCCCAAACCTCTACCTCCATTCCCGCTGGTGGACTACGGCGGCGGTTGGGTGAACTGGCAACCCGAACCAGACAGCGAGGTGGCCGCCGTGCTTGCCAGGCGCCAGTTTGACTATCTGCTGGACCTGTATGCCGAACAAAGCCACTATCTGCGCTTGAGCGCCGATGAGCGAAACGACTTCGTACTGATCGAGGGCTTGAGCCGCGACCAGGCCACTTCGACCGACGACGCCCCGAAGTCGCTCACCAAGTGGTGGAGCAGCACCGAGTCGCTCATACCGAAGTCCGACTATGTCGCCTTCCCCGACGAAGGTGACTATAAATTCGCGTGGGACGACGTCATGGAAGTCTGTGGCGATCGGCTCGCGCCAGCAGAATCGGTCTACCCGCAGCGCTGGCGGACCAGCGGCGGGCCCACTGCGGAGGAGATTGAGCATTTGCAGCGCATGGGGCAGCGGTGAGTATTCTTAAGTTGTTTTGATCAAGTCGTGGTGAGTTTCGACGCTCGTTGACGGTAATGGATCTGCCGTGATCGCTTCGCGATCGCAATCGTTCCGCGAAATGCTCAGCCGTCCCAGCCCGCTGGGCTGGGCTAAGGAATCACCGGGCCTTTGGCCCTAACAGCACGAGTTAGAACTCATCTGGGCGGGGTCCGATCAATTACGACAATCGATTTCAAATGCTCATGAGGCACGTTCTATGGACGACGCACAATCTATCGGTTCACGCCGACGTTTTTTCACTCAAACGGCCGCTGGCATCGCCGCGCTCGGCGCCGCGGCGGCACTTCCGGCAGCCGCACAGGAGCCCAAGGTGGATCAACCCGCAACTTCGCCGACCGAGCAGCTGCGACAGCAACTGGTGACGTGCTTGGGTGGAGCGTGGCCAGAGCCGTCGCCGCTGCGGCCCGTCGTGCGCGAGACGATCGCCAAAGAGGGTTATCGCATCGAATCGATCACCTACGAAGTCGAGCCCGGGGATCGCGTGCCGGCTTACCTGTTGATTCCCGACGGCGTTTCCGCTTCTTCACCCGCGCCGGCAGTGGCTGTCTGGCATCAGCACAATGGCGAGTATCATCTCGGCAAAAGTGAGCCGGCTGGCTTGGCGGGCAATCCGATGCATCACACCGGCGCGGCGCTCGCGCGAGAAGGCTACGTGGTGCTCTGTCCCGATGCGCTGTGCTTCGAAGAGCGGCGCGATCCAGACGGAAAGCTCAAGGACGGTAATTTCGAGCGCTTTGAGTTCCTGCGCTACGTCGTCAATGGCAAGTGCATGGCTTGGAAAAACATCCTCGACATGCGCCGCGCCGTCGACTATCTCGTGTCCCGACCCGAGGTGAAGGCGGGCCGGCTGGGCTGCTATGGGCACTCGATGGGTTCGACGCACTCGTGGTTGGTCGGACCGCATGAGCCGCGGCTCAAGGCGATCGTCGGCAATTGTTGCTTGCCAACCTATGCCGCGATTCACCAGACGAAGATCTTGCACTGCTTTCCAAACTTCGTTCCCGGTTGGCTCCAGTACGGCGACACGCCCGAGATCGCTGCGCTCATCGCGCCGCGAGCTCTGCATCTCAATCTGGGCGAAACCGACGGCGGCAGTCCGATCGAGTTCGCCAAAGCGGGCGTCGAGCGCATCGCCAAAACATACGCCGCCCAAGGGGCTGCCGAAAAGTTCAGCTCCTTCATCGAGCCCAACACAGGCCACGTGCTCTCCGAAGCGATGTGGGCCCAGACGCGCGACTTCTTCGCCCGCCATCTGGCATGAGCCGCTGGTCTGAAATGTAACCCCTGTGTGGGACGGGCGGAGGCAGGGGGGCGTTTTGGGGGGTTTAAGCGTTGATATCGCAAAAAACCGCGCCGCTGGCGAAAAGGTTTGGGGCAAC
>JBQCEI010000254.1:0-3987 GCA_051960375.1 Aureliella sp.
AATTGTGGTGGTCGACGTTCAGTCCCAGGAACGGATAGACCTGGCCCGATAAGTTGTTGGTTAGCAGCAGCGTGGCGATGCGCGTGCGATCGGTCTGGAACGCGAGCGCGATGATGTCGCACATCAATCGCGAGTGCTCGTCGAGTTGGTTCGGTACGCCGCTGGCCGGCCGCTGGTACGCGACGACGGGCTTGCCGGCGGCTTCGTCTTTCTGTCGCTCTTGCATCTTGGCCAGACGCTGTTCGACTTCGCGCACCGATGTCGTGTACTGATCGATCTTGGACTTGTCGCTCACCGAGACTTTGCGCGATACGTCTTGCAGTTGCCCCAGAACATGATCGAGCACGCTGACGTGCGTTTTGTGTCCCTTGCTTTCGAACAGGCTATCGAAAGCCAGCGCAGGGTACAGTTCGGCCGGAACGGGCGATACCGGCGAGCTCCACGAGACGTGCGACGCATACATCATCGAATAGCTCGACTCGTGAAAGCCGCTGACGGGGCGTTCGCAAGCCAGCACCAGACTCGGCAAGGCGGACTGATCGCCCAGACGCTGCGCGAGCAATTGATCCAGGCTGAGCGCTGCCCGAATCTCCCGTCCTCCCTTGGGCTGCACGCCGGTAAGAATCCCAGCGGCACCCTTGGCATGGCCGCCGACGACATCATCGGGATGATGCAGACCGTGAATGAAGTTGACCTTGTTCTTGATCGACTCGAGCGAAGCGAACGCAGGGCCGAGCTCGAGGTTCGGACCGCTTCCTTTCGACCACCACTCGGGCGGATGGATGCCGTCGCCGAAGAACAGAAAGGCAAATCGCTTTGGCCCCGCCGCGGTATTCTCTGCCCCCAACAACCTGGCCGACTCAAGCCATGGCAAAGCCACGCTCGCGCCCAGAGCATGCAGAACAACACGTCGCGTGATGGCAGGGGATCGCATGTGTTGGACTCCTATTCTTCTCCGCGCTCTCCGCGTCCTCCGCGGTTAAAAACGCGATGGTTGCGGAACTGGGGACTGCGAACGACCGTTTCGAACAGCACCGAGAAGCGATATTCGTTCTTCTCGAGTGCGCTTTGCATTTCATCGAGCAGCGGCTGGTCGGACAGGATCACCGAACGGCCGAGCGCATAGCCGAGGAACTTGCGGCACAGCGTGCGGACGAAATCCTGGCGGCGATGCTCGACAATGTAATCGATCAGCCCTGGAACTCCCTCGGCAATTTTACCACCGGGCAATTCGGCTCGATTGTCGATCGGGCGACCGGCGCTATCAACTTTCCTTTGTCGGCCGATCGCGTCGAAGCCCTCCAAGGCGATTCCCAGACCGTCGAAATGTTTGTGGCACATCGCGCACTGCGCGTTGGCAACGTGTGCCGCGAGCAGCTCGCGGATGGTCCGATCGGCTCCTTTTTCCGAAGCAGGGAGATCGGGAATGTCGGCCGGAGGCGGCGGAAAATGTTGGCCGAGCAAATGATGCACGCTCCAAAAACCGCGCTTCACCGGACTGGTCCGTTCGCCGGCCGAGTTTTTGGCCAAGATGACCGCCATACCAAACAGCCCGCCGCGTCCGGCTTGCCGCAGCCCGCTGACCGGATGCCACGCTGCCTCCGGATCGACGGATGTTTTTGCTAGGTGCGATTTGACTGGCCCGCCCTGCCTTTCGAGCAGTTTTTGATATTGCCGCTCGAGTTCGCCGCCGTAGTGCTTGGCTAAGCGGCGATTGACGAACGTCGTATCGCTGTCGAGTAGCTCGAGGATGGATCGATCGCTCTGGATGAGATAAGTAGCCAAGCGAATCGGCTCTTCGAACATCGCCTCGCGCAGCGGCTCGTCGTAGCCGGGAAATGCCGCGGCGTTGATCGGATCCTTCGAAAGATAATCGCGATACCGCAGCCACTGGCCGAAGAACTCGCGGGCAAAAGCGTCGACGCGCGGATCTTCGAGCATCCGCCGAGTTTGCGCCACGAGCTGCTCTTCGCTTTGCAGTTGTCCAGCTTCTGCCGCCGCTAAGAGTTCCTCGTCGGGTATCGAGGACCACAGAAAGTAACTGAGGCGGCTGGCCAAGTCGTAATCGCTCAGCGGCGCGACGCCGTTGCCTTCTGCTCGATCGTCTTCTGCCGAATTCCCTTCTGCCTCGCGATACTGAAAACAGAAATCGGGTGACATCAGGATGGCGATCAGCACGCCGCGCAGACCAGCTTCGACATCCAGTCCATCGGCTCGCAGCTTGGTGTAGAGCCCTCTGAGCGATTCGCGATCGTGGTCACTGAGCGGTCGGCGATACGCTCGCCGAGCCAGCTCTTCGATATGGTTCCAGGCCAGAGCTTCAGCGCGATCGGTCAGCTGTTGTTGTTCGGCCAGTCCACGGCGGATCTGCTGGAAGAAATGGTGGATCATTTCATATTTGGCATCGGGCCGCTCCGCCTCGAGCGTATCGCCGACGCGCTGGACGCCCATTTTATCGAGATACAGTTTTTCGAATTTCGTCAGCAGGCTGTCTTCCACCAGCTGCGGATCTTCCGAGCGCAGAAAATCGAATCGCTTGTCATGCAGAACTTCGCGTTCGGCGCGTTCGAACCAGACGAAGCCGCGCAGCAACGTCTCGGCGCTCTGCGTGACGAAGTCGAGTTCACGCCAAAGTTTTTCAAGTTCCGCTAGCTCTTGCTGGCTGAGCACTTTTTCCACCAACGGCCGATCGTCGCGGAAGAATCCGTCGACCAAATGAAAACCCGCCGCCAGGCCGCGGCCGCTGTCGACGTAAAAGAAGCGATTGGGGAACGCCTTGCAGAACTTGGCCGCGGGTTCTTCGAGCCGCTTGGCCAGCTCGCTCTCGCGATGGATCAGCAATTCGGCGCGGCCGCTCAGCTCGCTTGCAGCAGCATCGCCGAGCGAGTGCTGAATGAAGACGCTTCCTTCGCGGCTGTGCTTGGGATCGAGTTCGCATCGGGCCAACAGATGCTTGCCCTCGAGCTGAAGCTCGGGCGTCAAGCGAATCTCGACGATGGCCGGCGCCTTGACGACGAAGGACTCGGCATCGATCGCTTCGCCGAGCGGATGCTTGCCGAAACCAAGCGTTTGAGCTTGCTCGGGATCGCTGGCTTCGAGCACACTCTGCAGCGATTGCACTTCTTGCTGGCGCTCATCCTCGCGATTGTTGGGCAGGCGATCCGCCTTGCTGAAGAGCGGGCGGTGGATGATGACATAGTTGTCGCCGCTGTTTTCGTCATTGCTTTCGCCGCCGCTTTCAGCGCCGGTGAACGCAGCGTCGATCCGCAGAAAAATCGAGAGAGTTTTGGCCGACGCATCGCTCCGCCGCGGACGTGCGACTCGCGCGAGGTTCAGCAAACGCTCGCTCTTGAGAGCGCTGCGATCGAACTTGTCGCGCGCGGCTGCTGTCTTGGCGCGGAAGTCGAGGTGGCTGATCGGCCAGTTGCCGGCGTTGGCCTTGATCAGTTCTTGTTCGGGCGCGTTGAACGCTCGGCGGCCGAGCTCGATCGTGTCGCGCAAGACCAGCAGCTCCGCCGGCTCGCTCTGCGCGTTGGTCGGCGCCGGGATGGCATCCCAGGCGTCCTTCAGTCGCTTCCAATAACCGGTTGTCGCGGCATTGTCGGAAAGCGTCTGCCAGACGAGCGCCAAGTAACGCGGGCTCAAGTCGCTCTTCGGATCGCTCTGCTGCAGCCACGCTTCGATCGTGAGCTCCTGCCGATCAGAGCCGCGATAGCGATAGCGCCAGGCGGCTTCGAGATACTCGAGCGTGTCGACGGCGTGTCGCTCGTAGAAGTCGATGACCGCTTCCTCGGTCAGCTTTTTGCGCTCGTTGTAGGAGGTCACCGGAAACGGCGCAAAGGAGATGCCGTCGGTCTTCAGCACGAGATGGTCGGCAACCAGCTGAGCCGCAGCCAAATACTTTTTCACCAGATTGGGCGACATCCCAAGGGCTTCGCCCGTGTTATCAAAACCTTCGCCGCCGGATGGGTCGGCTGGAAAGTCTTT
>JBQCEI010000255.1:0-5015 GCA_051960375.1 Aureliella sp.
ACCAAGCTCGACGACAAGACGCTCGATCGCTACGGACGCAATTCCTTCGGCTGGTCGCTGCTGATGGCGCGGCAGCTGGTTTCGGTCGGCGTCAGCCTCGTGCAGGTGAACCTCGGCAACAATGAAAGCTGGGATACGCATGGCAACGCTTTTCCGCACCTGAAGAACAACCTGTTCCCGCCGACCGACCGCGCGGTCTCAGCCCTACTCGACGATTTGCACTCGACCGGCGAACTCGACGAGACGCTGATCGTCATGGCGGGCGAGTTCGGCCGAACGCCGAAGATCAGCCACCTGGCGCAGCACTACAAACTGCCCGGGCGCGATCACTGGGGAGCTGTGCAGAGCGTGCTCTTTGCGGGCGGCGGAGTCCGCGGCGGCAACGTCATCGGCCGCTCCGACGCAATCGGCGCCTATCCGGCCGACCACCCGGTATCGCCCGAAGATTTCGCAGCCACGATTTATCATGCCCTGGGAATTCCACGGTCGGCCGCCTGGCATGATGCAGCAGATCGGCCGCACGCAGTTTATTATGGCGAACCGATCGCCGGCTTGATGTAGCAACAGGGGCGCCCATCGACCCCAGCGCCGCCGCCGCTCGCCGGCTCGCAAGAAAAAGTCCTCCCGCCCCGCGCCCATCCGCCTCCACCCTCCTGCTCAGTTGCACTTTTTATGTCACCTCGTTTCCGTTTGCTGTCGCTGGTCGTTCCGGCGCTGGCTGCTTGTTTGCTCTCGATCGAGAACTCTGCGCTGGCTCAGCCTGCCATCACGCATTCGGTTCCGGGCGCGATCCTGCCTAGCGGCTCGACGCGCATCGTTCTTTACGGTGACAAGCTGGCGCCGCCGCTGCGCGTGTGGACCAGCGCCGACGTGCAGCTCTCCGTGGTAGCTGTCGAAGCGAAGAAGGCGACTGTGGAAATCGCACCGCGCGGCGAACTTCCTTTGGGCCCGTTGGGTCTGTGGGTGGCCACGGCCGACGGACCTTCAATTCCGATGGCTGTGCTGGTCGATGATTTGCCGAGCACTCCCGAACAAGCGGACAACCACGCGGCGATCTCGGCGCAGACTGTCGGCGTATCGTCGGCGGTCGATGCGGTCGGCGATGGCAAGCAGTCCGACTATTTCCGCTTTCACGCCGACGCTGGCCAGGAAATCACTTTCGAAGTTTTGGCCCAGCACATCGGTTCGACATTTGATCCCGTGGTCCGCGTGCTCAGCGAAGATGGCCAAGAACTGCTGTCGGTCGACGATGAACCCAACTCGCCCGACAGTCGCTTTCGCCACCGCTTTGAGAACTCGGGTAACTACTTGCTCGAGATCCACGACAATCGGTTTGCTGCCGGCGGACGCTATCGACTTCGCATCGGCAATTTTCCGTTGATCAACTTCGCGTATCCGCCAGTGGTCGAGCGCGGCAGCAAGGTCGAGCTCGCCTTTGCCGGCATCGATGCCGGTCGCATGGCCGCTTCGCCCGTTCAAGCCTCGGACGCTTCGTGGCAACGTTCGCAAAGCGTGAGTGCTCGCTTTGCCAGTGGCGGCTCGCCGGCTTGGACCAGTGTGCAGCTCGGTTCCGCAGTGCAGACGTCGGAGATCGAACCGAACAACACGCCCGACGAGGCGAATGCCGTGGGCGATGCTCGGGGAATCAACGGCCTGCTGCAAAAGAGTGGCGATCGCGATTGCTACAAGATTCGCGCGACGAAGGACCAGACGTGCCGCTTTCGCGCTGCAGGCCGCAGCTTCGGTTCGCCTACCATGCTGAAGATGACGCTCCGTTCCCCGAGTGGCGACGTCATCGGCAAGACGGCGGTGAACGATGCGGATGAATGGCAGTTCGATGCCAAGTTCCCCGCCGACGGCGACTATGTTCTCGAAGTCGAAGATCTGCTGCATCGCGGCGGCCCCGATCACGGTTACCACATCGCCTTCGGACCGATCGAGCCGTTCAGCCTCGCGCTCAAAGCCGGTCCGAAGACGCGCGAGTATCTCGCTATCGAACCGGCTCATGGCGCCGCGCCGCTCGACGTCCAAGCCACCCGCGAAGGCTACAACGGTCCGATCGAATTGCGATTGGAACCGCCGGTGAGCGGTCTAAAGATTCTCAATCCGGTTATTCCCGCCGGCGCGAAAGAGGCCCGCGTGTATCTGCTGAGCCAAGCAGGCTGGTCGGCTGAAGCGCTAGCGGGCGTGCGGTGCATCGGCCGCGCGACCGAAGCACCACATGCCGAAGCTGCGCTGACGACCGCCGCGCTGCTGGTGAAGCGTTCGCCGCATGTACCCTATCCACCGGCCTGGCAGGATGGCCTCATTGCGCTGGCCGGTGCGGCCGATCAGGCTGCTTTTTTCGAAGTGCCCGCTCCGGCTGGACCAGCCACGCTTGCTCGACCGCTAACCGAAGGGACCGTCAAGCTCGCTCTGAAGCGAGTGCAAGCGGAATTCAAAGAGGCCGCAACGCTCATCCACAGCGAACTGCCCGAAGGCTGGTCCGCCACGGCAAAGGCCGAAAAGGACGAGCTCGTCGTAACGCTGAAGCATCCCGCCGGTGCCAGCGGTGACACGGTGGCTTTAAAACTTCTGTGGTATGCCGAGTTCAAAGGTCGCGGCCAAGTCGTCGAAACGCCGCTCACCATCCGCCTGGTCGATCCGCTCACGGTGACGCTCGCCGCATTGCCGGCTCTCAAAGCGGGCGAGACGCTGAAAGTGCCGGTGGAGATCGTTCGCGGCGAAGGCTCCGGGCCGCAACCGGTGGTGCTCAAACTGCAGAACTTGCCCGCAGGCGTGACCGCTCCCGAGAGCATCACCGTCGCACCCGCGGAGACCAAAGCCGAGCTGACGCTGACGGCCGCTGCTGATGCCAAACCAGGCAAGTTCGGCAACCTTGTGCTGGCCGCGCAAACGAAATTCGCTGGGCAAGATGTCACCGCACAGACGGAGCCCAAGGAGCTCGAATTGCTGGCGCCGTAACGTTCTCCCTTGACACGCATGGCTGGGTCTGCGAAATGTCGCTCGAGAAGAAACCGCAGGGGGACGCGCAAGTGAGGATGATCGCCAGCCATGCCTTACGGGCTATATCTATCGGCCTCAGGTGCCAATGCGCAGAGCCACCGGCTGGAGGTGCTGAGCAATAACCTGGCCAACATCAATACGCCAGGTTTCAAGCCGCACCTGTCGGTCGTCAAGAGCCGGCATGCCGAAGCGCTCGAGCGCGGCGACGTTCCCGAAGCAACCGGTGGCGTCGATGACATCGGCGGCGGTGTGCTCGTGCAGCCTTCCTTGACGCAGTTCTCTCAAGGTCCGATCCGCGCAACCGGCAGCCGGACCGACTTTGCCATCAACGACGACAAAAGCTTCTTCGTCGTCCAGCGCGGCGATCAACGGCTGTTGACGCGCGCGGGCAATTTTCAGTTTGATTCCACCGGCCGACTCGTCACGCCAGTCGGCGAGCCCGTGCTGTCGGCCGCTGGCCAGCCGGTGACGATCGATCCGTTGGTGCCGTACGAGATCATGGACGATGGCACCGTGTATCAAGCCGGTCAGCGGCAGTCGCTGATGCTCGCTCGTCCGCAACAGCAAGGCGATCTGTCGCGCGTCGGGGACAACCTTTTTCAATCGCTCTCAGAAATCGTCCCCGTGCCCGACACCGAGCGAGCGGTTCTGGGCGGATCGCTCGAGGAGTCAGCCGTCAAGCCGACTGCGGCGATGATGGAGCTGATCGAAGCTTCGCGCGTCTATGAAGCCAACGTCAGGATGATTCAAACGCAGGATCAAACGCTCGGATCGCTGATCAGCCGAGTGCTGGGTGAATAAAACACTGGGCCCAAACCAGAGCCAATAGGAACGAGACCATGAGCGCGCAGACTTTGTACACCGCAGCGACCGGCATGGATGCCATGCAGTCCAAGCTGAATGTCATCGCCAACAATCTGGCCAACGTCAACACGACGGCCTTCAAGCGCGACCGCGCCAACTTCGAAGACCTGCTCTATCGCAATGACATGTATCCCGGCATGCTCGATTCGAACCAAGTGCCGACGCCGACAGGCACGCAAGTTGGCTTGGGAACGCGCATGCAGAGCACTCAAAAGGATTTTTCGCAAGGCACTCTCCAGCAAACCGGCCGCGACCTCGACCTGGCGATCGAAGGCCGCGGATTTTTGCAGGTGATGGATCCGCAGAGCCAGCAGATCATGTACACCCGCTCGGGGAACCTCGACATCAACTCCGACGGCAACCTGGTGATCGGTTCGGCGCAGACCGGCCGCTTGGTCGATCCGCCCATCAACATCCCTCAGGACGCAACCGCAGTCGTCGTTAGCCCGAACGGCCAGGTGATGGTCCGTCAAGTTGGCAACACACAGTTGCAGCAAGTCGGCCAGTTGTCGTTGGCGCAGTTCATCAACCCCGACGGCCTGATGAAAGTCGGCGAAAACTTGTATATGCAAACCGATGCGAGCAGCCAGGCGGTCCAAGGCGATCCCGGAACGAACGGTCTGGGCGTGCTCAGGCAAGGTTCGCTGGAAGCCTCCAACGTCGAACCGGTTCAAGAACTGATCGACATGATCACGACGCAGCGCGGCTTTGAACTCAACTCGCAAGCCGTACAAGCCGGTGACCAAGTACTGCAGCTGATCGCCAACCTCCGCAGGTAAGTTCGCATGCAATCGATCCGAAGAAAGTTGCAACTACACATTGGCTGGCGAGCTAGCGCATGGCTGCTGGCCGCATTCTGCGCCTTGGCAATCTCGCAGCGGCTCGGCGCTCAAGAACCGAGCCGCATCGCGCGGGCTCCGAGCGCCGTGCAGCAGCCGAGCCGCGCTTCGCACGAAGCGTTGGTGCTGCGTTTTCGTCGTCAGCCGAGCTGCCAATCGCAGGTCGTGCGGCTGGGCGATCTGGTCGAGTTCGCCAGCGGTTCCGAGCACGGCTATGACGACTTGCTCGAAGTGCCCCTCGCGCCGGCGCCCGCGGTGCGAGCCGTGCAGAACTGGTCGGCAAACGACGTCATGCGGCATCTGCAG
>JBQCEI010000256.1:0-2681 GCA_051960375.1 Aureliella sp.
GCGCTTTCATCGGCCGGCAAGCGGGCCAAGCCGACGGCTGGAAGCGGTGCGCCTGGGGCGAGCCTCGCCGCGCTGTCCGAGCCGCCATAGCCGCCACCCGCAATGCCGCCACTGCCCGCCGATTGCGCTTTGCTCAAAGCCACCGAGTTTTCAGCGGGCTTCTCGCCGAGCTTGCGATCGGCTGCGGCACCCGCGGCGGATTTCATTTCGTCGGCGGGCTGGGCCTTGTAAGCGTAGTTGGCGTTTGCCTGGCCGGCTGGTTGGTCCGCGCGTGCTCCAAAGTTGTCGACGCCCATGCCGCTGGCCGGTTGCTGCGGCACTGCTTGCAGAGCCACCGCCGCGTCGGCCGTGGCGCCGGGCGATACGAAGAACCAAACGCGCGTCATTGCCGCTTCGACTTCAGCGTCGCTCCATGCGTCGGAGCGGGCGGTCATGATCTGCGGTGCCGCTGGGGCGGGCGACGGCGTTGCGCCGCCGCCGCGTGGCTGACCGGCAGCGATCCGCTCGCCTGCGTCGAGCGATTGCGACAACGGCGCCACTGCGGCTGGTCCTTGGGCCGGGCGAGCTGCGCCGCTGCCAGCCACTCCTTCATAGTTGAGACTCTCTTGCCGGAACTGCGGCCGGGATGGTTGCCGAGCGGCCGGCGCTGCAGCCGCCTCAGGCGCAGTGGGAGCCGCGGCGGTTGCCGCACCTTGAGGTTCGTTGGCAGGCACACTCGGAGCAAAGCTCAGCGACGGTTCGCTCCTTTCGGATAGTGCGGCTCCGCCGCTTGCGTCAGCTCGGTCTCGCTTCGGTGCATTGTCGCCAAGGGTTTTCGCACGCGACTTGAGAGCCGGAGTTTGCATCCCGCGGGCCAGTCGTTCGGTCGAATCGCTGCGCGACGGCGCTTGGCCGCGGTCGGCAAAGTACGCATTGGCAGTCGTCTCCGCATCACTTTGCCTCAACGAATAAGCATCGTGGTCGGCAGAAGCGCCCGTCTTTTCGCTCGATTGCTCCCGCGCTTCGCCGGTCGCCAAATCAGATTTATCACCCGCCGAACGACGCGCGGCCATCGATTTTGATTCGGCAGGCGCTGCCCCAGGAGCTGGCTCCGGAGCCGACTCAGCCGCGGCTGGTTCACGGCCGAAATCGGAATGCTGAGCTAGCTCGGTCTTCGGGCCCCAATCGCGAAGCAAGTACGGCGTGCCAAGCATCAACGTCGCCAGTGTTGCCGCCACCGCGACGATCGTCGTCCAGCGCATCGAGCGCCGCGTGCGAACCTCCGCCGCATGTTCGTGCCGCCTCAGTCGCGACTCGGCCAGACCGGTCGCCGAGAAGTCGACCCGGCGGCTGGTGGTAGAGCCGTCGGACTCGCTCGGCTTGGCGACGGCTGGATTTTCGGTGGTCGGATTCTCGATGGCCCCTTCTTCAGCGCCAGGCTCCGCCGCTGAGTTCGCCGCCATCTGGCCGACAGGGAGCATCGGCTTGGCGTCGCCCTGCCAGCGTGGCAAAGTGAAGACGAGGCTCCGCACGCGCTTCAAATCGTCGAGCAATTGCCGCGCGCCCGGGTCCGTCTTCAAGCGCTCCTCGACGAGCGCACGCTCATCCGCCGACAATTCATTGTCGAGATAGGCGGATAACAGGTGCTCTTCAAACTCGTGTGGCATCGCTTAATGCTGCTTTCTGCAGTGCATCCGGAACGACGATCGGTCAAAGCTCAAAAAAGGGAAAGATCAAAACTTGCTCAGTCCAAACTGGCCGCGAACTGGTCGAGTTGACCGACGCGGTTCTCGAGGATCGACTTGAGTTCCAGGCGGGCTCGGTGCAGGCGGCTTCGGACGGTGCCGATCGGAATCTGCAGGGCTTCGGCGATCTGCTCGTAGTCCAGTCCATCGAAGTCGCGGAGCAGCAATACCGCCCGACGCTCGACATCGAGCAGGGCGATCGCCCGCTGGACGCATTGCCGCAGCTCGTCTTTCTCGACTTGCTGCTCGGCGGTCGTGCAATCGGCATTGGTGAGCAGGGCCATTTCGAATCCCTCGCGGCCAGCCTGATTTTCCAGACGCTTGCGGCGCCGTTCGTCGGCCAGCAGGTTCATGGCGATTCGGCACAGCCATGTGTAAAAACCACACCGTCCTTCGAACAAGTGCAGTTTCTGAAACACCCGCGCGAATGTTTCCTGCGCCAGATCCTCCGCCATTTCCCGCGAACCGCAAGCGTGTACGAGCAGGCCGAGCAAGCGACGTTGGTGCCGCTGCACCAATTCGGCGTACGCTAGCTGGTCCCCGTTCAAGACCCGCGCGATGTCGTTTTGGTCTTCGGTCAGCATGAGGTCCAGCGAAAAGCGGCAGTTGATCTAAGAGAGACAGACGGCGCGCACCGACAACCAGTTCCCGACTTTTTTACCGGCCGCGCAGCTCAGACAACCGGTAGTATACCGGCCTTGCGCATCGGCTGAAATGCAAAGCGCAGCGTTGCCCAATTCGCCACGCGGAGGGCCCGCCTAAGCGGTTTGTAACCCGGCGCGTAAGCAAGGGACGAACCCGCCAAAAAGTCCAACAAGCGATGCTTCTGAAGACCCCTCACCCCAGGCCCTTCTTCCCGAAGCGGGGCCGGGGGGAGAGAAGAATGAGATAAGGCGAGCGCAGCTCTTCTGTTCACTCCGCCTCGCCCCGCTTCGAGGAGAGGGACCGGGGGGAAGG
>JBQCEI010000257.1:0-5241 GCA_051960375.1 Aureliella sp.
CCATCGGATTGGTGAGAACTTTGCGAGCGCTCTGCGGACCGCTGCAGTCGCCATCGTCGATGCGCCGGGCGCCGATGTAGACGCCGTCGGTCGTCGTCATGCCGACGCGCTTGCCTTGCTGAGCAAGGATATGAGCGACCAACCGCGTGGTGGTCGTCTTACCGTTCACGCCGGTGACGGCGACCACCGGAACGCGGCCGTTGTCGCCTTGCGGGAAGAGCATATCGATGATCGCTTCGCCGACCGGCCGCGATTTGCCTTCGGACGGTTGCAAGTGCATCCGCAGGCCGGGGCCGGCGTTGACTTCGACGATGCCGCCGTTTTGCGCTTCCAGCGGAACCGAGATGTCTTTGGCGATCACGTCGACGCCAGCGATATCCAGGCCGACGATGCGGGCCGCTTCGACCGCGCGGGCGGCGACTTCGGGATGGACCATGTCGGTCACGTCACAGGCCGTGCCACCGGTGCTCAGATTCGCATTGCGGCGGATCAGCACGATCTGACCGGCCGGCGGGACGCTCGCTGCCGTGAAGCCCTGCTGGACCAGCACCGCTTCGGCAACTTCATCGAGCGTGATAAAGCTCATGACCGTGGAGTGCCCGTCGCTACGGCGCGGGTCTTTGTTAACCTCCGCTACTAGCTGAGCAATGGTCGACTGGCCGTCGCCGACCACATGGGCCGGCTCGCGTCGGGCGGCGGCGATCCGGCGATCGCCGACCACCCGCATGCGATAGTCGTCCCCTTCAAGATATTTTTCGACGACGATGGTCGACTCTTGCAGCCGAGCATTTTCATAAGCGCTGGCGACTTCGGCTTGGGTGAGCAAGTTGGTGGTCACGCCGCGGCCGTGGTTGCCAAACTGCGGTTTGACGACCACGGGCAAGCCGAGTTCCTGAGCCGTCTCCCAAGCTTCTTCGGCGCTGCTGACCGGGCAGCCTTTGGGGACGGGAACGCCGGCTGCGGTGAGAAGCTTGCGAGTGAGCTCTTTGTCTTGGGCGATCGATTCGGCGATGGCGCTGGTGCGATCGGTTTCGGCGGTGAGTATCCGCCGCTGTTTGGAGCCGTAGCCGAGCTGAACCAAGCTGCCGCTGTTGAGTCGCATGTAGGGAATGCCGCGGCGCGTGCCGGCATCGACAATCGAGCGCGTGCTTGGGCCCAAGCACGCGTCGTAAGCCAAATCGCGCAGACGAGCCACTTCGGCTTCGACGTCAAACGGCCCGTCATGGATCGCCGCCTGGCAGAGCTGCAAAGCGAGCTGCAGCGCGGTGCGGCCGACTTGCTCGTCGACGTATTCGAAGATCACGCGGTACAGCCCCGGCTGGTCGAGCTCGCGGGTGCGGCCGAAGCCGACTTCGTTACCGGCCAGCGACTGGAGTTCGAGCACGACGTGTTCGAGCACATGGGCCAGGTGGGTGCCTGCTTGCAGACGAGCCACGAAGCCGCCGCGCTCGCCGATCAAACAGCGATGTTCGACCAACGATGGCAGCCACCGCATCAGGCGGTCGGCGAATCCGGGCAAGCCTTCAGTGCTAGCTTGCCCCAGGCCGGTCAGGTCGATCCAAGCTTCGAGTACTGGGAAGTTGGCCCAGATGTTCGGTCCGCGAAGCGCCAGGACCTTCTGCAGGGACAAGTGCTCGACGGTGGGTTGATTAGTCATAGTAAGCTTAAAGGGACCGCCTGATATAGGAGTTAGTTTTCATAACCGATACACTTATCGGTTAGCGTATGGGTCAACCTTGGGCAGGACGCGCGCACTGTGGCCGCAAGAAGGGCCCGTCTAGGTGCGCCGGATGCTTAAGGAAGAAAGTGACGTCGCGAGAGGAAATGAACCGGAACAGCGAAGCTTAGTTTTTCGAACCAATTCTCCGAATAACTTAACTCACCGCTGGCCCGTTCATGGGCGAGTCGAGTGAAGCGCCTACTCAGGTGAGGTTTCCCGTAGGCGGAATCAAGTCCTAGAATGCCAGAACCCAATCCTGGGTTCAGGCCCGCAATCCCATCGTCGTTAAAACGCCCATCGTTGGTGAAACGCGGTTTGATCGGAAACCATTTTCTGATCAACGACGCTCGGAACGGTAGACAAAAAGTCGTCGCGTCCAGGCTTTGCATGAGATCCTCGATCCTGGGCCTGAACAGGCCTTATTATCGCCACGGCCAACCAAAAGGCCAGAGTTTGGAGCACACAATTTTGCCGGAAGGCCCCCCGCTTAGCCGGCGGCCGTCGCGGCTTGCCAGTAGCCCGCAGAGTCTCCCCAAGCGACCATTCGGGATTTCCGCGCGGGCGGCGCGTCCCGGGCGGGATCGCCCGGAGGCTGGCATGCCCCTAGCACTTTGCGCGCCCAAGGTTGGAATCTGGTTGCCCCGGGCGCGTCACTGAGCGCGACCAAGCGTCGCGGCTCTGCTTTGTTGTCAAAAGTCCAATGAAAGTCTGATCCAACACGATGTCGACAGACCACGAGCGAACCGTCGCTTCCAAAACTGCCGCCGCTGGCACGCCTCCTTTGCCGCAGCTGAGGCCGGGCGAAGCCGTGCAGGCAACCTTTGCGCCAAACCTGGACCATCAACGTCGATTTCATCAGAGCTTAGTGGTGCTGACCAGCCAGCGGCTGCTCTTTGTCGATGGGGGGAAGTCTAGCGATGATGGGAGAGCAGTCGATGCAGGCAAATCGCCGCGCGAGTGGCCGCTCGAGCCGTCGCTGACCCTCGATGCCAGCGTGCAAGGCGGCTTGGGCAAGCTGAACCTCAGCCGCGATGGCCAGCGGCTGTTCGAGTGGTGGTTCACAGCCGCCCAGAGCGCGGCGGTCGATCGGTTCGTCGGCGTGTTCTATTCGCTGCTCCGCTCGCGCGATGCGGCGGCCGATCAGCTCCAGCCGCACACCTGTCCATCGTGCGGCTACATTCTTTCCAGCGAGGAACCGGTCTGCCCGAGCTGCACGCCGACGGCCGCTCCGCCGGCTGCCAATTCACTGCGCAGGCTCTCTCCCTTTGCCAAGCGGCGAGCCAACACGATTTCGTGGGGACTGATCCTGACGGTGGCCGCCACCGCCGCCGGACTGGTGCCTCCGTACCTGAGCATGCCGCTGCTCGACCAGGTGCTCGTGCCGATGCAGAACGGCCAGCCGGTGCAGAGTGGCATCGTGGCTTGGTACCTGGGGGCGCTGGCCATCGCCGCCTCGATCGCCTGGCTGCTCGGCTGGGCCAAGACGTTCGTGCTGGCGCTCGCCAGCGAACAAGTCAGCTCCGACCTCCGCGTGGCGACGTACCAGCATCTGCAAAAATTGTCGCTCGAGTTCTACGGCGGGCGGCGCACGGGGGATCTGATTTCGCGCATCAGCTCCGACACCGACCGGATCTGCAACTTTCTATCGATCCATTTGGTCGACTTTATCACCGATGTGCTGATGTTCGTCTTCACATCGATCGTGCTGGTGTGGATCGATCCGCTGCTGGCGGCGGTGACGCTGTTGCCCTTTCCGGCGATCGCTTGGCTGGTGCACGAAGTCCGCATTCGTTTGCGCCACGGCTTTGCTCGCTCGACCAATGCGTGGAGCGACATGGTTAGCGTGCTGACTGACGCGATTCCAGGCGTGCGCGTCGTCAAAGCGTTCGCCCAAGAGACGCGCGAGATCCAGCGCTTTCGCCAAGCCGACAAACACGTGCTCGATTCGAACGTCAGCGTCAATCGCTTGTGGGCTTTCTTTGGCCCGACGGTGACGTTTCTGACCGAGCTGGGCATTCTGGTCATCTGGGCCTTTGGCGTGTGGCGCGTCGCCTCGGGAGCGATCACCGTCGGCGTGCTGACCGCATTCCTGGCCTACATTTCGCGCTTTTATATTCGACTCGACTCGATGAGCCGCATGTTGGCCAACACGCAGCGAGCGGCCGCTTCGGCTTATCGCGTCTTTGAGATCCTCGACCGCGTGCCATCGGTCAGCGAGCCGGTTCGGCCGCAGCACCCAGGTCGGCTCAGCGGTCGCTTGAACGTCAACGACGTCTTCTTCAAGTACGGCAACCGGCAAGTGCTCAAGGGAGTCAGCCTGCATATACGCCCGGGCGAACTGATCGGGCTGGTCGGACCGAGCGGCTCGGGCAAGAGCACGCTGGTCAACCTCGTGTGCCGCTTTTACGATCCGGTGCAGGGAGCGATCCTGGCCGACAACATCGATATTCGCTCGTTTCCGCTGGAAGAATACCGGCGGAACATCGGCATCGTGCTGCAAGAACCGTATTTGTTCTATGGAACGATCGCCGAAAACATTTCCTACGGCCACCCCGACGCCAGCCGGGCTGAGATCATTGCCGCGGCAAAGGCAGCGCACGCGCATCAGTTTATCCTCCGCTTGCCCGAGGGCTACGATTCGCTGGTCGGCGAGCGCGGTCAATCGCTCTCCGGCGGCGAGCGTCAGCGGATATCGATCGCCCGGGCGCTGCTGACCGACCCGCGGATCTTGATCCTCGACGAAGCTACCTCGGCGGTCGACAACGAGACCGAACGCGAAATCCAAAACGCGCTCGACAACTTGATCCGCGGCCGCACGACGATCGCCATCGCGCACCGCCTGAGCACGCTGCGGAACGCCGATCGCATTATTGTCCTCGAGGAAGGGCAGGTGGTCGAAGTCGGCAAGCACGATGAACTGCTCGAACGCGACGGCGTCTACCGGCGGCTCTACAACGCTCAGCTCGAAAAGCACGAGCAGGTTGCGGTCAGCTAAATGACGACGCTTTGCCGGCTTCCCCTGTTTAACGCGGAGGCGCGGAGGAACCGCCTGGTATTAGAAAACGTGTAACGATGGACCCAGACGATTTACTGTTTATGGAACCGAGTTCAGATCCCACGTGGTTGAGATTGATTCGCGGTCCCGATGGCGCTCTATCAGCGATCGATTCGGCTGAAGGGCACCATGAGGGGCTGGTGCCGATTCGTCTCTTCCCGATGACCGATCCCGATCACTGGATCGTGCTGGTCGATCGCCAAGGGCGCGAAGTGGCCACGATCGAGGATCCGTCCGAACTGGACGCGGCTTCGGCCGAGGTGCTGCTCGATGAACTGCGGGCTCGCGAGTTCGTGCCGCACATCGACCGCATCCTGTGGATTTCGGGGAACTCGGAGCCTTGCCAGTGGCGAGTTTCCACCGACCGCGGCATCACCGAATTTGTGCTCAACGACGAGAAAGACATTCGCCGCCTCGGCACGCACGGCGTGCTGATCATCGACGCCCACGGCATTCGCTACTTGAT
>JBQCEI010000258.1:0-2980 GCA_051960375.1 Aureliella sp.
GCTTGAAGCAAGCTTAGCGTTGCATCACTTGACGAGCTTTGACATTTGTTTGCGGTGATTGCTTTCTTCTTCGCCCCAACGGGGCAGCAACATAATAGCCTGGGGCAGAGCGGAGTGGCCGCCAGGCTGCGGAGCGCCGCCCCAGGTAATGGAACCGTTTGGCTCTGTCGCCCTGAAGGGGCATAACAAGCTTTTGTTTTGCCCCTTCAGGGCGAACAATGCTATTGCGACCAATACCCGGGGCGGCGCTTCGCAGCTGGCGCTGCTGCGCTCTGCCCCGGGCTATTATGTGGCTGCCCCGTCGGGGCGAAGAAGCTTCTTATTGGTGCGAGCAAAGTTCATCCTCGCTGCCCAAATACCGAACCGCTTTTCGCCGCCTGGACCTGCAGGCGATTCGCGCAAACGAAGGTCAAGACTCATCAACGACGGGACTCTCTTGGTTTTCCTCCGCGCCCTCCGCGGTAAAAAATCGAGATGGCCGCTCAACGCGCCAAGATCGTTCGGTCGGAAGCGAATATCCTTCAGAATCTCTACAAGAAAGTGACTCGCGGTATGCACGGGCAAGCGCAATTCTTCGTCGGCTGGGGCACGCTTTCGCTGATCAACGCTGGCCTGGCTCAGGCCAAGGGGCGCAGCGGCCTACTGTGGTGGCTAGCCTCGCTCCTGCTCGGCCCGATCGCTACGCTGCTGATCGTCGTGTTGCCGGCCAGACCGGTTATGTGATGGCTCCGTCTTCGAGTCGCGAAGCGACGGCATGTAACCCGATGCGTAAGCGAGGGACGAACCTGCCACAGAGCCCCACGATGCATGGTTGGTCTGCTGAGGCTGAACATATCTCCGCTCCTGCCCCTCACCCCCCAGCCCCCTCTCCCCGAAGCGGGGCGAGGGGGAGCCAGGAAATTTGACGCGGCTCGCCCTATTGAGTCTTCTCTCCCCTCGCCCCGCTTCGGCCGCTTCGGAGAGAGGGGTCGGGGTGAGGGATCTTCAGAAGCATGGTTTGGCGCGTTCGTCCCTCGCTTACGCGTCGGGTTATATGCCTTCGCTTCGCGACTCGTCCACTAACGCTCTTCAAAGAACACCGCCAGCCAAATCGTCGGCTCATCCGGCTTGGTCCAGGCAACGCGGTGTCGGCGATGCGCAGCGATCGTCAGATAGTCGCCGGCTCGCAGGTGCACCGGCGCATCATCGCCCTCGAACAACACTCGCGCTTCTCCTTGGATCACCGCAACCCATTCGGCTTGCGCCTGGTCATACCAAAAGTCCGCAGGACTCGCTTGCCCATGCGAGACGATGCGTTCGATGCGCACGTTCTTCCCCTCCGCCAAAACCTCAACCACTTCTTGGGTGAGATCGGCCGGCAAGTTTTTCAGTAAGTTATGCATGGTTCTCTCGTCACAGCGATTGCGTCTTACGAGTGAAGTGAGGCGGTTTCGCGACCTGAAGGGTCTCTGGCTGTTAGGGCCAAAGGCCCGCGATTCCTTAGCCCAGCCCGGCGGGCTGGGATTCTGCGGGCTCAAGCGATCCCAGCCCGCTGGGCTGGGGTAAGGGATTACGGACCTTTGGTCCTCAAGACTCCGATCCATTCAGCTCAATTGCCGCACACGATCGTCAATACTCATCAGTCACAAACCAACAATCGGTCACCGCGCTCGAACGCGTCGTTCGAATTCTTTGTGTCTTAATGTCTTCGTGGTTTAAACTGAAGCGCTGTCCGCGCACGATTCCCCGAGACGAAGAGCCGACCGATGATCCGTGTCACGCGCATGATTCTAACCGTCGCCTGCTTGCTCCTGTCCGTTGGCTTTGCCGGCGGCGCGGAACCGCAGATTGTTGCTCATCGAGGCCTGCTGCGCCATGCGCCGGAGAACACCCTGGCGAATTTCCGCGCGTGCCTGGAGCTTCAGCTCGGGTTTGAATTCGACGTGGCTCGAACCAAGGACGGCCAACTGGTCTGCATCCACGACGACACGGTCGATCGGACCACCGATGGTCGCGGCAAAGTATCCGAGATGACGCTGGAAGAGATCCAGCGGCTCGATGCGGGCAGTTGGTTCGATCCGAAGTTCGCCGGCCAGCACGTGCCTACGGTGAAAGAAGTCTTACAACTGGTGGCCCAGCACCGCCAGCAGAACGTGCTGATCGCCGTCGATCTCAAAGCAGCCGATGTCGAGCGCGACGTCGTGAAGCTCGCTAAAGAGCTGAAGGTGCTCGACCGCTTGCTCTTCATCGGCCGCACGATCAGCGAGCCCAAGGTGAGGCACCAACTGAAAGCGGAATCGGCCCATGCGCAAACGGCTGCCGTCTCGAACAACCCGCAAGAGTTCATCCAAGCCTTGAATGCCCCCGAAGCCGACCGCGTTTACTTTCGCTACCTGCCGCCGCCCGCGCAAGTCGCCGACGCCAACCGCGCCGGCAAACGCACCTTCATCGCCGGCGCGACGGTCAGCGGCAACGTACCGATGAACTGGAAGCAAGCTGCCGAGGCCGGCATCGACGCCATCCTTACCGACTATCCGCTCGAACTGGCCTCGCTGATCCGGCAAAACCGGAACGATTGATACGAGCCGAGCTCTTGTGTCTTCGTGTCTTCGTGGTTCCTTCCTTAAGATCACCACAAAGACACAAAGACACAAAGGAGTGCGCGATCCAACATTGTCCAAACGTGTCCTGCGGCGATGTTAAAAAAGCTCCGACCGTTCATCTTTGTCACTTGGCACCTATGAGCATCGGAGTTTCCATCCATGGCCGGCGAACCGACCGTTCTGGATTACAGCAAGTTCAATCTCGACGCATTTGAAACCACGGCCGACGTCAACATGAAAATGTTGAAGGCGTATGCGGATTTCAACTACCGCATGATGGAGGTCGCTCAGCTCAAGATTCGAGTGGAGACCGATCAAACCAAGCTCGCCATTCTGCGAAAGTCGTTTCAAACCTTCGTGGCGGCCGAGCAGGAAGCCAAGCGGCGCATTCAGGCGGC
>JBQCEI010000259.1:0-2003 GCA_051960375.1 Aureliella sp.
ACAAGACGACGCGCAGCGACTTGCCCGGTTATGTGCTCGTCAAGAATGGCATCGCCTGCGATCCAGCCCTCTCGAGCGAGGACCGCGAAACGGCCGAGCTGCAGTATTCGGCCAAGATGATCGCTGAGCTGGCCGGCAAGGCCCCCGGGCTGTCGATCGGCGTGCTGTTTCGCGACAACCGCAAAGTGGCGGTCATGATCGAACTGCTTCGTCAGCTCGGCGTATCGGCCAGTCAGGAAGGTGGCAACCCGCTGACCGACTGCGCGGTGGTGCAGTTGATCCTGTCGCTCGTCCACTTGGCCGACCACCCAGGCGACACGATCGCCGAGTTCCATGTGAAGAACTCGCCGCTCGTCGCGCTGCTGCCCGCGCATGTGCGCAACTCGGCCAGCGGGCTGGCCGAATGGGTTTGGTTGCAGGTGACGCGCTTGGGGCTGGGGCGAGCGATCAGCAACATCTGCGACCTGCTGGCTCCGCGGCTCGATTGGTGGGCCCAGCATCGACTGACGCAGCTGATCACGCTGGCTTACCAGTTTGAAACGCAGTTCACGCATCGCCTCCGCGACTTCGAGGCGTTCGTCGAACAGCAAAAAGTCGCACTGCCCAGCGAAGCCCAAGTCAAGGTGATGACGATCCACAGCAGCAAGGGGCTCGAGTTCGATGCCGTGTTCCTGCCCGACCTCGGCATCCCGCTGTCGGGTCATCCACCGCTGATGGTCGCCCGAACTCCCGATCCGTGTTCGCCGCCGACCGGTGTCTTGCGGCACATGAACGAACAAGTGCAAGCGCTTCTGCCCAAGGAATGGCGCGAGGCGTTCCACGATCGGAAAGCCCACAGCGTGCGCGAAATTCTATGCGTGCTCTATGTGGCGATGACCCGCGCTCGTTCCGCCCTCTATATGTTCACCGCGCCGCGGACCTCCAAGAGTCAAAACGCGACGCAGGTCTGTTCGTCGCTCGTCCAGTCGGTGCTCGGCGAGAAGGAACTGTGCAAAGTCCCCGAAGCGGTGCTGTACGAGTGCGGCGATCCGGAGTGGTACAAGGCTCGCCGCAGCGCCGCTAAGCCTGCTGTCGAAGATGCGAGTGAAACGAGCGGCTCGGGCAAAGCCGCGCACGCCTGGGCGATCAGGCTGGACGTCGATGACAAGACGGCCCCCAAACGCGGCTTTCGCGTGGCGGCTCCGTCGGCGATCGGGGCGCTGGAATCGGTCCAGCTCAGCCGCATTTTCACCAGCAACGAAATGCTCGGCGCGGCCGTCGGCACGCTGGTCCACGCCTGCTTCGAACAGATCGAGTGGCTGGATGATTACCAGCCCGATGCCGAAGCGCTGCGGAGCGTGATCGTTAACCGGTTGGCGCCCGAGGAGCTCAGGCATCTTTCGATCGACCATGAGATCGAATCGTTCATGGCGATGCTCAAGTTGTCGTCGGTGCGCGACGCGCTCAGCCGCAAGCGTTACGCCGACAAGCGATATGGCACGGTGGCCGATCAAGTGCAAGTCGAGAACGAGCGCCGCATCAGTTTGATCCTCGACGACCGATTGATTTCCGGCTCGATCGACCGCTTGGTGCTGCTGAAACACAAGGGCCGCCCGTTCGCCGCCGAAATCATCGACTACAAGACCGATCGTTGGGACGCGCACACGGAGCTCTCGCAGTGGATCGCCGAGCGGGTCGAGCATCATGCGCCGCAGCTGCGAGCTTATGCCGCGGTCGTATCGCGGATGCTCAAGCTGCCGCTCGAGCAGATCGAATGCTCGCTGGTACTCCTCTCGGGCAACGCCTGCGTCCGGTGCGACACGCGCGTCCCCGCGCCGACCGTCCCACGGCCGAAGTACAAACAATTGGACCTGGCTCTCTAAAAGGGAAGAATGGAAACAGTATTTCATATAACCCGACGCGTAAGCGAGGGACGAACCCGCCACAACGCTCGACACACCATGCTACCGAAGACCCCTCACCCCCGGCCCCTCTCCCCGAAGCGGGGCGAGGGGAGAGAAGAT
>JBQCEI010000260.1:0-3669 GCA_051960375.1 Aureliella sp.
AAAGAACGCGCCGCCAGCCTGAACTTTTTGAGCGAGCAGCGCAGCCTGATCTCAAGCCTCAAGCCATCCGAAGCCACTGCGCCGGCCGACGCCTCCATCCAAGCGCCGGCCACCGACCCCGAGCAGCGAGCCCGCGAGAATTTGACCATGGCCCTCTTCAACCACAACGACTTCATCACGATCCGCTAACCTGGATTTTCCTCTGCCTTCCTCCGCGTCTCCCTCCGCGCCTCCGCGGTAAAAACTGATTAAGGCAAGACCATGCCCACCCGCCGAGACTTCCTCACCGGCCTGGCCGCCAGCACGCTACTCCTCAATGGCGCCGCTCGCGCCGCCCAGCCGGCCCGCGCCAAGAACGTCATCTGGATCTTCCTCTCGGGCGGCGTCAGCCATCTGGAGACGCTCGACCCCAAGCCGCTGCTAAACCAATTCGCCGGCAAGACGTTCGACGAAACGGGGCTGCCCAATCCGCAGAAGCTGCCGATTTATCTCGAGCGTTCGCGATCGGTCGTCGGCTTCGACCGCGAAGTCATTTCGAAGATCATGCCGTTGCAAGTCGGCTTTCGGCGCTATGGCCAAAGCGGCATCGAGGTCAGCGATTGGCTGCCGCATTTGGGGAGCGTGGTCGATGAGCTGTGCATCGTCCGTTCGATGTATACGACCGACAACGATCACGCCGCCGAGTTTCAATTTCACACCGGCCGCCACGCGCTCGACCAGCAAGAGCCTTCGATCGGCTCATGGATTTCGTACGGCTTGGGCTCGCTCAATGAAAACCTGCCGCGGTTCGTGTTCCTGGGTCAGTACAAAGACAATCGCGTCAAGAATAATTTTCATCCGCACTATCTCGGGCCTGCGCACGGCGGCATTGAACTGTCGCTCGATCCGAGCAATTCCCTCCCCTTCGGCCGCCGCGCAGGCGGCGTGTCGGCCGAGGAGCAGCGCGGTCAGTTTGAATTGATCCATCAGTGGAACCAGTCGGCCGCCGACAGCTATCCCGACGACGATCAGCTCCGCGCCCGCATCAAGGCGTACGAGCTGGCTTATCGCATGCAGATGTCGGCGCCCGAGGTGCTCGACTTGTCGAGCGAGACTGCCGAGACGCAATCGCTCTACGGACTCGACAATCCGACGACCGAGATTTATGGCCGGCGGCTTCTGGCCGCGCGGCGTTTGGCCGAGCGGGGCGTACGGTTTTCGCTCGTCTACTTGAGCGACTTCGGCGAGTGGGATTCGCACAGCAACATCAATGAGCTGCACGCCCGTTCGAGCTCGCGGGTCGACAAGCCGCTGGCCGGCCTCGTCCGCGACCTCAAGCGACGCGGCATGCTCGACGAGACGCTGGTCGTGTGCGCCACCGAATTCGGCCGGACGCCGGCGCTGGAGTTGAACAGTCTCAATAAAGCCGGCACCGGTCGCGACCACCACCCGCACGGTTTTACAATCTGGCTAGCCGGCGCGGGGCTGAAGGCGGGCTACGTCCACGGCTCGACCGATGAGCTCGGCTTCCACGCCATCGAGCACCCGCACTACGTCACCGACATCCACGCCACCGTCCTCAAGCTGCTAGGCCTCGACTCCCGCCAACTAGCCCTCCCCACGCGCCAGCGCCTCGAACTCGACCACGGCCAACCCATCGAAGACATCCTGACCTGACCTCTTCCTCCCTCCGCGTCCCCTCCGCGCCTCCGCGGCAGAACCTCTTCTTCCGGGTGGTGTGCGTCCGTTTTTCCCCCAAACCCAAAATTCTGGCTGAACCTGAACTTGTCAGCCACCGAAGATATCCTATAACAGAGAACCCTTCAGTCACCGCAGGCGGCGCAAGCCCAGCTGGTGCCTGCTGGAAACTCATCTTCCTCTGTAGCTCAGTTGGTAGAGCAGGCGGCTGTTAACCGCCGGGTCGTAGGTTCGAGTCCTACCGGAGGAGCTTGCAGCCCCACCCACGGGCTACTTCTGCCACACACGTTAACGCCCGCTCTCGAGAGATCGACGCGGGCGTTTTGCGTTTCTGGCCTTTGTTTTTCAAGGCGCTCCGTCACGCCGCTCTCGCGAGCGTTTCTCTAGTTCGAAGAGCGTCCCTTTCGGGGTTGGCCGACATCGGGAGGGACGGTACCGAACTCTCGGACTCTCTCGTTAACAGACCCCAATTAGTTAACAACCCGGTACCTCCCGCACCCCGGCAGGGACTCGAACTGGAGATAGGTTTTTTGTGCCTCGTGCTTACCGCAGTTCTACATCGCCGACAGGTACGCGCCTTACTCTCCGTGCGCTAAGAGAATCTGGCACTCTGCCTGGATTAACGCTAGCTGGACGCTGTTTCACAATTGTTCAGCCAGCTTGCCATCTCTGACCGGCGACAAGAAAACGATAAGCGCAAATACGCAGTGCCACTGATGCGATACGTGATGTATCGGGAAAATCTCGAAGACAGCGAGCTACTGGATTTCGCGTTTCCGCTTGAGTCCACACCGTCGGTATAAAACGTCACTGAGCTAATGCGCAGGAGCACAACGGCGTTCGGTACGAGCATGTGCAAGTGTCTGGGCAGTTGAAAGTCGTTGACCTAGCTCGTGGGGCTACACTTCGCAGGTCGGGCTGCCATCATACGTGTCGGTTGTCTGAAGTGGACCCCATTTTTCGGACCACGGGCTTAGGTGGAAAAGCGCTCGTGTTTCGGAATGGACGAATGGGTATCTTCGGGGTTCACTGCAAGGAGTGCAACTATGCCAAGGAAGAGGCGATTGTTCACGGCTGCCTTCAAGTCGAAGGTAGCGCTGGAGGCCGTTCGAGGTTTGAAGACGGTGGCCGAGCTGGCCAAGCAGCATCAGGTTCATCCCAATCAAGTCACACTCTGGAAGAAGCAACTGCTTGATGGTGCGGAGTCGGTCTTCGAGGGCTCTTCGCCGAAGGCTGAGAAGAGCGATGAGCCTGCCAGCGCCGAGCTCTATGAGCAGATTGGCAAGCTGAACATGCAACTGGAATGGCTCAAAAAAAAAGTGGCCGAGCACGGTGGCTGATAAGCGGACTTGGATCGATTGGAGCAACCCGTCGATTAGCATTCGCGAGCAGTGCGAGCTCTTGGGGCTCAACCGCTCGAGCCTCTACTATGAGCCTTTGAGCGAGTCACCGGAGAACCTCAAACTCATGCGGCTGATCGACGAGGAGTATCTGCGTTATCCGTGCAAAGGACAGCGACAGATGGTCTCGTATCTGACACGCCAAGGCATCGTGGTGAACCGCAAAAGAGTGCAAAGACTCATGAGAAACATGGGGTTGGAGGCCATCGCGCCGAAGCCGCGGACGACCGTCGCCTCACAGGAGCACAAGGTCTATCCCTACCTGCTTCGCGGCCTGGTGATCGCCAAGCCGGATCATGTCTGGTGCAGCGACATCACGTACGTGCCGTTGGCTGGCGGCTACCTGTACCTCTGCGCTGTCATGGACTGGCACAGCCGTTTCGTACTCTCTTGGAGGCTATCGAACAGCATGGATACCACGCTCGTCGTCGATGCTCTGGAAGAGGCCCTGGAGAGAGGCAGGCCGCAGATCTTCAACACCGATCAGGGATCGCAATTCACCAGTCGCGAGTTCACCGAGAAGCTGAAGAGCGCCTCGATCGAGATCAGCATGGACGGCCGCGGGCGTGCGACCGACAACGTGTTCATCGAG
>JBQCEI010000261.1:0-7533 GCA_051960375.1 Aureliella sp.
CGAGCCGAGCGGAATCCCACCTGTTGAAAAGCCACTGCCAGCGGAGCATTGACGTCGATCTTGTTGTAGGGAACCATGCCGGTGAGCACGGCTGAGACGGCGATGTACAACGCCGTGCAGATCAGCAGCGAGCCGATGATGCCGATGGGCAAGTCTCGCTTGGGATTCTTGGCCTCCTCGGCTTGCGTGGAGACCGCGTCAAAGCCTAGGTAGGCGAAGATGATTCCCGCCGCCCCGGCCATCATCCCTTTGTCTGTGCCACCGAAGATCGGCTGGCCGAACAGCGTGATGCCGCCGTAACCATAGGGAGCAAAGTTGTCGGTCCAGTTGGCCGGATCCACATACCGCCAACCGGCGATGATGATGAACAGGACGACGCTGATCTTGATTGCCACCATGACGGCGTTGGTCATCGCGCTTTCGCTCACGCCTCGCACCAAGATCGCCGTCACGATCAGCGTAATCAGAACTGCGGGCAGGTCGAAGAAGTAGCCGGTCCCGAAAAACGAGCCGCTCTCGACCAGTACCTGCTGTCCGGTGGCCAGCGTGCGCTCGACCGCCTCGGCTTTGCCGTTGAAGTCAAACGGCGCATCGGAGAATCGATGCAAGGGGCCGCCTGGGGTGAACAGTTGGATGTCGAATTGCGTCAATAGATCCTGAGCGTACTTCGACCAGCCGTGGGCCACGGTCGACGAAGCCACGGCATACTCGAGGATCAAGTCCCAGCCGATGATCCAGGCCATCAGTTCGCCCAGCGTGGCATAGGCGTAGTTGTAAGCCGAACCGGCCACCGGGGCCATCGACGCGAACTCGGCATAGCACAGCGCCGCAAACACGCAGGCCAAGCCCGCCACGACGAACGAGAGCATGATGGCCGGACCCGCTTTGTTGGCCGCCGCTTCGCCAACCAGCACGAAGATCCCGGTGCCGATGATCGCGCCGACTCCCAAAGCGGTCAGCGAGATCGGGCCGAGCGTGCGCTTCAGTCCATGGCTGCCTTCCATGTCAGCGACCATCGCGCTGAGAGTCTTCCTGCGAAACAATTGGTTCGCCATGAGCGGTTCCTGACTATCGTGTACTGGCGGGAGGGAGGAGTCCGATTTTCTCGCCCGATTCTAGATGCTCACCCGGCTGAATTGAATAAGACGTAGGAGGAGAATTTCAGCGCTGGTGGCTGCGCGCGATCGGAGTCGCGAAGCGACGGCATGTAATAGCTGAAAACACGGTAGCGACCTTGTTGTAACCCGACGCGTAAGCGAGGGATGAATCTGTGCGACCTTGTTGTAACCCGACGCGTAAGCGAGGGACGAACCTGCCATAGAGCCCGACAATTCACCGTTGGTTGATAAGGCTAAACATATCGGCGCTCCTGCCCCTCACCCCCCGGCCCCCTCTCCCCGAAGCGGGGCGAGGGGGAGTGAAGAAGAGCAATCCGTTCGTCCTATGTAATCTTCTCTCCCCTCTCCCCGAAGCGGGGCGAAGGGAGAAGAATGATTTAGAGCGCGCCACGTCGCTTTTCTTGGCTCCCCCTCGCCCCGCTTCGGGGAGAGGGGGCCGGGGGTGAGGGGCCGAAGCGGAGATAGGTTTAGCCTTAAGCCGACCGTCCGTAGATTGTCGGCTCTCTGTCGGGTTCGTCCCTCGCTTACGCGTCGGGTTACAAAAAGAAAACCCAAAGCCTTCACGGAGCACCACACATGACATCGCTTATCACTCAACTCGCCAAGCATCTTCTCGCGCTCGTCGCCGCTGTGGCGTCGCTTAGCATTTCAGTGCATGCCGCGGAGCCGCAGAGTGTGCGCGAACGCTTGTTTCCCGACGGCGAGTTCTTTCAGTTCGAAGGCCGGCCAGCCTTCATTCTCAGGCCCAAAGAAAAGCTGCGCACCGAGCCGCAGCCGTGGGTGTTCTATGCGCCGACTCTGCCCGCTTATCCCGATACGCACGAAGAGTGGATGCATCGCCAGTTCTTGGCAGCGGGAGTCGCCGTGGCGGGAGTCGATGTCGGCGAAGCGTATGGCAGCCCTGCCTCGCGGGCGCTCTTCGATCGCTTCTACGAGGAACTGGTCCAGCGGCGCGGGCTGGGCGCCAAGCCTTGTTTGCTCGGACGCAGTCGCGGCGGTTTGTGGGTCAGCAGCTGGGCGTGCGATCATCCGGATCGCTTCTCAGGCTTGGCCGGCATCTATCCGGTGTTCGACTTCCGCACCTATCCGGGGCTGGAGAAAACCGCGGCTGCTTATGAGCTGACCGTCGACCAGCTCGAACAGCGTTTGCAACAGCTCAACCCGATCGCTCGCGCCGATGCGCTAGCTCGAGCCAAGCTGCCGGTGTTCATCATCCACGGCGACGAAGACAAGGTCGTGCCGCTCAAAGAGAATTCGGCCGCGCTGGCCGAGCGCTACCGCGCCTTGGGGGCCGACAAGTTCATCGAGCTGAAAGTCGTCCATGGTCAAGGACACAACTTCTGGGAAGGCTTTTTTAAGTGCCAGGAATTGGTCGACTTCGTCATCGCCCACGCTCGCGAGAAATGAACGTCTTCTCTGCGTTCTCCGCGACCTCCGCGGTAAAAAAGGCCTATCGGTTGAGGCGGCTGTGCCAATATCCGTACCCGAAGTAGATCGCCAAGCCGATGATGCACCACAGCAGAAAACGCATCCAGTTGTGATGCCCTAGACCGGCGATCAGATACAGGTTGCTCAGCACGCCCAAGACGGGAATCAGCGACAGCTGGCGCATGAAAGTGAACACGGTCATGCCGCACAGCAGGATGTAGAAGGCGACGTACGGAAACTTGGCAGCCGACAGATCGACAAACACGTTATGGCTCGGCGGCAGACCGCCGAACATGCCGATCGTGTAAGCGATGCAAATCGCTGGCACGAACCACCGCCCGTTGATGTACGGGACGCGGAAATGCTTCTTGTCGCCTCCGCTGTTATCGTCTTCCGCGTTGGGATCTTCGGTGTTGTGATCGTGGCTGCGGTGATACTCCATCATCAGGACACCGGCCGACACCAACATGAAGGCGAACAGGGTTCCGATGCTGCACAGATCGGTGACCAGCGCCTGGTTGAGAAACAAGATCGGCAGGGCGACCACGATCCCGGTGACCACGGTCGCAAAGCTGGGCGTCTTGAATGTCGGATGGATGCGCGCGAAGCTCGGTGGCAACAATCCGTCCCTCGCCATGCTCATCCAGATGCGCGGCTGGCCTATTTGAAAGACGAGAAACACGCTGGTGATCGCCACGATTGCGCTCAACGAGATGATGCCGGCGATCCAGTCGAGGTTGTGCTTTTGAAAGACGATCGCCAGCGGATCGCCCACGGCAAGCTCTCGGTAGGGCACCATGCCGGTCAGCACCAGCGCGATCGCCACGTACAGCAAGGTGCAGATGACCAGCGTCAATACGGTCGCCCGCGGCAGATCGCGCTGCGGCTGTTTGCATTCTTCGGCAGTGGTCGAGATCGCATCGAAGCCGATGTAGGCAAAGAAGACCGCGGCGATCCCTTTCAAAACTCCCGAGATGCCGTTCGGGGCAAACGGCGACCAGTTGCTCGGCGTGACGTAGAACAGTCCCACGGCGATCACGGCCAAGACGACCGCGATCTTCAGAATCACCATGGCGTTGCTGGCAGTCTTCGATTCTTTGATGCCGATATAAACCAGGCAGGTTACCAGCAAGTTGATCGCCAAAGCGGGCACGTCCACGATGGCGCGCAGGCCCGACAGCTGCGGCGCATCCTGCCAGGTGAGCAGCTTGTCGGGATCGAGTCCGGCATCCTTGGCACTTTGCACGGTCGCGTACGCCGGGAGCGATTGGAGCTCCGCAGGAGTGGCTCCCTGCCAGTGCGCCGCGTTCAGCTCGCGCTGCGCATCCAGGAGCGTTCGCAGATCGAACGACTGGGCTTTCGCCGCGAAGGCTTCGACCGCGCGAGCGCACGAGTAGTAATCAGTTTCGAGCCAATCGGGAATGTCCCACCGCATGCCGTGCAGCAGCGCGGAAAAATACTCCGACCAGGAAAAGGCGATCACGCTGTTGCCGATGGAGTACTCCATGAGCAGGTCCCAGCCGATGATCCACGCGATCAGCTCGCCGAAAGCCGCGTACGAGTACGTGTAAGCACTGCCGCTGACCGGGATGCGAGCCGCGAACTCGGCGTAGCACAGGGCTGAAAAGAGGCAGGTGATCGCCGTGATGACGAACAGCACCGTCACTGCCGGTCCACCCTCGGCGGCCGCCGTGCCGATCGTCGAAAATATCCCCGCCCCGACGACCGCGGCGATTCCGAAGCACACCAGGTCGAACAGGTTCAAGTGCTTCGCCAACTGATGCACGTCGCTCAGTTCGACCTCGAGCATCTCGGCGCGGATCGCACTGGCGTCCTTGCGACGAAACAACTTGGACCACATCACCATGTGCTTCTCACCGCGGAAACCGATCATCTCAACTGAAACGCAGCGATATGATAACGGCTCCGCGGTAAAAAATCGGCAGCACTTTACGTCTCGTTCCCAGGCTCTGCTTGGGAACGCACTGTCTTGGAGGCTCCGCCTCCGTGGCACCCCCCCAGGCGGCTGGCCTTTTGGCCGGGGGCTGCGAGGCAGAGCCTCGAAGACAGCCCCTTCCCCTGCGGAGCCTGGGAACGAGTGGGCGTTGGCTAATCAGGAGGGCCGAAGACGCGCCTTAGCCTTCGTAGCCCGTCTCGCCGTGCTCGACGATATCAAGCCCCGTGTCTTCGGTTTCGAGCGAAGGACGTAGACCGACGACTGCCTTGACGATCATGGCAATCACAATCGTGGCCACGATCGACATGACCAGCGTCAGCCCCATCGCCTTCAATTGCTCGAGCCACAGCATTTTCGATTCAATCACTTGAACCATGCCGTTGCTCTGAGCCGCCGCGCCGAGCAAGTTGGGATTGATGTTGGGATCGGCGAGCAGCCCGGTGAGAACCGCGCCCAACGTACCGCCCACTGCGTGCACGCCAAACGTGTCGAGCGCGTCATCGTACTTGAGAGCTCGCTTGACGACGGTGCAGAAAAGATACGGCACCACGCCTGCCAGCACGCCGATGATCAGCGCACCGGTTACGGTGATGAAGCCGCACGCCGGCGTCACGACGACCAGGCCAGCGACCGCGCCGGAGCAGAAGCCGAGGATCGACGGCTTGCCCGCCTTGATGTACTCGAGCAGCGGCCAGACAAAACTCGCAACCGCGGCTGCGATCGTCGTTGTCATGAAGGCGTTCGAAGCAATGCCATCGGCGGCCAGCGCCGAGCCGGCGTTAAAGCCGTACCAGCCGACCCACAACATGCCGGTCCCGACCGAACAGAGGACCATGCTGTGCGGCGGCATCGGCAGTTTTCCAAAACCTTTGCGCGGTCCGAGAATCAAGCACAGCACCAGGGCCGACCAGCCCGAACTCATGTGCACGACCGTACCACCGGCAAAATCGATGGAGCGAATGGTTGCATTGGCGTTCCAAACGCCGTTCATCAACCCATCGACGCCCCAGACCATGTGGGCCAGCGGAAAATAGACCGCAAACATCCAGATGGCGATGAAGAGCATGATGGCCGAGTACTTCATGCGCTCGGCGATCGCGCCGACGATCAAGGCCGGAGTGATGATTGCGAACATCAACTGGAACATCGCGAAAACATTCTCGGATACCCAGTAGCAATAGTTGGTATCCGGTGAGCTGCCCACACCCTCGAGCATGACGTGCTTCATGTTGCCCCAGAAAGCTGTGCCGCCTTCGCCGAAGACCGACGTGTAGCCGACGGTCACCCACAGGATCGTCACTAGCCCCGCGCAGCCGAAGCACTGGGCGACAACCGAGAGCACGTTTTTCTTGCGAACCAAACCGCCGTAGAAGAGGGCCAAGCCCGGCAGCGTCATGAAGAGGACCAGCGCCGCACACACCATGATCCAGGCGTTGTGCCCCGGCCCGACCGGATAGGTAAAGCCCGGCTTTTGAGATTCGCTGAGCGTCGCTCCCGCATCGCCATTGCCGAGATAGGCTTCGAGAACCGCTAAGCGCTGCTCGATCGAGAGCGGTTCAGCTGTGGGAGCTCGTTCTGCGGGGGCTGGTTTTACAGAAGCGGGTTCGGCAGGAGCGGTCGCCGTTTCTGCCGGTGCACTGGCTGGCTCCTGAGCGATGAGAGAAGAAGAAAATGCACCACAGAGTGTGATGCTCAACGCCGCCAGCAACACACGAAACGACACGTGCAACATAATCCACTGCCCTTCTGAGCTCCGTCTTCGGAGCCGCTACGTCAGATACATCGGGTACACCTCGTCTATGAAGGGTTGTGTGGGGGTCGAGTGCATTCTGATAAATTGCCCCGGGAAATAAAAGACGTTTGCGTCCCACTTTTTCAAGATTGGCGTCGCCCCATGCGCTGCTGACATCAGCAGGAGAGGCCGCTGGGGCGAAAAGGCTGCCGCTGCTCCAGCGCGAAGGGCATCCGCCGCGGCGCACTGCTCAACGAGGCGGCGCGGATGATTTTTTCGGCACGGGACGCATTTCCGTCGTTGGCCTAACCCGTTTCGACGCAGAGGCGCAGAGGTGCCGACGCAGAGAGCGCGGAGAATGCTTTTATAGAAGGCTCTTCACTTTTTCCGCGACTTGGCGCATTCCGTCGGGAGTGAATCCAAGCCACACGCCGGCGACCACTCCCTCGCGATCCAGGACAAACGTGCAGGGATAGGGCAGTTGTCCATTGGGCAAGAGCATGGTGACTTGCATGCGCGACAATCCAGCTGGGTCGGCATAGGTGGGTACGCTTGCGTTGTTGCGCTCGAGAAACGTCTTGGTCGCTTCGGCCAAGCCCGGCAGGTCATACTCCGGACCGCGACTGCTCGAGACCGAGATGAACTGCACGCCGTCATTGTCTTGGTAAGCTTCGGCCACTTTGGCGAACTCGGGAAACTCTTGGCGGCACGGCGGGCACCACGTCCCCCAGAAATGCAGCACGGTCACCTTGCCGGTCAAGTCCTTCTCGCTCAGCGGCGCGTCGGCGAAAACGAGCGGAGTCAAGTCGAGCTTTTCGATCTTCTGGCCGACGGCCGGCTCGACCCGCGGCGTGCCGAGCCAAGCCAAGAACAGAATGCCCACGAGCATGCCGATGCCCATAATCGCCATGATCAACAGGCCGTTGGGGCCGCCCTTGCGGTCAGAGGGAGCAGCGGAGGGATCCTCACTGAGGCCGCTCATCGGAGTAGGACTGGTCAATCTCACGTCTCGCTTGAGGAAAAGATGCGTTGAAGGTCAACGCGACGATCGGCAAACCACGAGCCGATCGAGCTTAAGCAATTATAGGGCAATTGGGCTCGTCTCGGAATTCAGCGGCTGCTCAGAGTCGCGAAGCGACGCCATGCTTTAGCCTCACGACGCCAGTCCCAGATTCATGTAACCCGACGCGTAAGAGAGGGATGAACCTGCCACAAAGCTTGACATGTCCATGCTTCTGAAGACCGCTCACCCCCGGCCCCCAAGACCCCCTTTTGTGGGGGGGGGGGGGTTTTTTTTT
>JBQCEI010000262.1:0-3996 GCA_051960375.1 Aureliella sp.
TTACTTCGTTGTGTTTCAAATGCCGCTCGAGCGCCAGCTCGCACAGCGGCTAGCCAAGCAACAGAAGCTCGAAGAAGTCGCCCGGAGACGCGGGCCGGAAGCGGCGCAAGCGGCTGAGCGACTCGCCGCGCTTCAAACCGAAGAGCGATCGCTGGTCGAGCAGCTCGAGACTTCAAAATCGGTCGGTGCCAAGCTGGTGATGCAACGCGCCGATCGGCGAGCGGTGCTGTTCCAGACCCGTTCGCCCGCCTCGCTCGTGTCGCAAGCCCTCGAGGTGTTCGGCCGCCATGGTCTGGAGTGCCTCGACAGTTCTCCGACGGCGGCAGGCGCTGCATCGACGGGTTCGCTCCAGTCGCTCAAGCCAGTCGCCGAATTGCTCGGCGGTGCGAGCGACGTTTCGATCGGCCGCCGCGAAGTACGCATCAAACTCGCGGGCCGCTTTGGCGACATGCAAGCCGCCGTGCGCGCCATGCATGCGGCGCTGCCCGAGATCTTCACCGTTTCTTTGGAGATGGAAGCCGCCGATGGTTCGACCGATCGTCGGGTCTGGATACTCACTATTTCGGTTTGAGGAGCTGGTTTCACGATGGCTTCGGTGATTGAGCAAGAAGCAGCGGTCGATGAAATGTTCGACTTGGACTGCGTGCGGATCGATCCGACCTGGGCGCTGCGAGTCCCTGCAGCGTTCGCGCTGCGCAAGCGCGTGTTGCCGCTCTGTCAGCTCGAGGATGGCATCGTCGTCGCATGCTCGCACGGCTGCGATGCTCAGACGCACAAGGCGCTGCAAGGATATTTGAAGAGCGATTTCACCATCGTCCGCGCCAGCCATGATTCACTGCGACGAGCGCTGGCTCGCGTCTACGATGCGCCGTCGATGGGCGATGAGCAATCGGGAACGCAGGATCGCATCGGCTTGCGAAGCGACGCGGCGGGCGAAGCCGACGGCGCGGTGGCGATCTGCGACGAGCTGCTGCAAGCGGCCATCTTGCGAGGCGCTTCGGACATTCATCTGGTTCCGAATGCGCAGACGCTCGCCGTTCAGCTGCGCGTCGACGGCGTGCTGGAACTCTATCGCGAGCTGCCGGCGACGAGCCATCCGGCGGTGATCAGCCGTTTGAAGGTGTTGGCTGGCTTGGACATCGCCGAAAAGCGTGCTGCACAAGACGGCCGCATCGCGTCCCACTTCGGCAGCTCGCGCCGCAAGCTCGATATTCGCGTGGCCACTTTGCCGACGCGCTACGGCGAACGAATGACGTTGCGACTGTTGGCCGCGCACGATTCGCATCTTTCTCTGTCGTCGCTCGGCATGCGGACTGCGCATTTCGAAACTTTCAGCGCCGCTACCAACCGGCCCCACGGTTTGATTCTGCTCACCGGTCCCACAGGCAGCGGCAAGTCGACGACACTCTATGTGGCCATCGAGCAGTTGCTGCGCTCGGGCGGCGGCAACGTCATCACGATCGAAGATCCAATCGAGTACGAGATCCACGGCGCGTCGCAAGTCGAAGTCGATTCGGCCGACAAAGTCAATTTTTCCAAAGCTCTTCGCAGCGTCCTCCGCCACGATCCCGATGTGGTGATGATCGGTGAAATTCGCGATGCCGAAACTGCCAGCATCGCTGTGAAGGCGTCGCTGACCGGACACCTCGTCTTCAGCACGCTGCACACGAACACCGCGGCCGGAGTCGTCACGCGATTGGCGGACATGGGCGTCGAACCGTTTTTGATCGCCGCCACTTTGCGGCTGGCCGTTGCCCAGCGCTTGGTCAGGCGTTTGTGCCCGCGCTGCCGCAAGCCGCGAGCGATGGAAGCGACCGAAGCGCTGGCGATTGGACAACCGGAGCTGGCGGGCCAAAGTGTTTACGACCCAGTCGGTTGCGTGGCTTGCGCTGGCCGCGGCTACGCCGGCCGCATCGGTCTGTTCGAGATGCTGCCGGGCAACGAAGAGCTGGCCCGGTTGGTGGCCGCCGGTGCGGGCGAAGACGCAATTTTGGAACATGCCAAGCAGCGCGGTGTATCGCGGCTGTTGGATGATGGCATCGCGAAGATTCTCGACGGCACCACGACCGTCGCCGAAATCACCGGCGCAGTGACCACTTGGTGAACCGCATGCTCAACTTCAGTTACCTGGCTCGCGATCGCTCTGGGCGGCTTACCCGCGGCGCGATGACTGCCGAAAGCCCGACCAGTTTGCGAGCCTCGCTGCAAACGCTCGGCCTGCATCTGGTGAGCCTCGAAGCGCGGCCCGATCGATCGCTCCGGTGGAATGTGCTCCTCGAGCGACTCAATCCGCTGCAGTGGTTGCCGCCGCGGTCGCGCGATGTCGAAACCGCTTTGCGGCAGATGGCGCTCATGCTTCGCAGCGGCCTGGACCTGCTCGGCGCGCTGGCCGCGGCGGCCGATCAAAGCAGCTCGCCTGCGCTGGCTCGCATCCTGGTTCGCGTTGGCCAATCGATCAAGGGTGGCGGTGCATTGACGACCGCGCTGGCGCGCTATGCCGCTTTTCCCCCGATCGCCGTGCAACTGATCGGCGTCGGTGAACAAACAGGCTCGCTCGACTCGGTGCTTGAGCAAGCCGCCGAGCAGATGGCGGCTCGCCGCGCGTCGATCGCCGAAGTCCGCGCAGCGCTGGCCTATCCCGTGCTCGTGGCAACGGCTGCGATCAGCATCGCGGTTTATCTGATCTTTGCAGTGATTCCCGAACTGCAGAAGTTCCTTTCCGCGATGGGGCGCAAGCTGCCGCGGATGACTCAGTCGCTGGTCGATTTGTCTCTGTGGTGTCAACTGCATGGCTCGTCGCTCGTCATCTTCGCGGTGATGTCGGCGATGGGACTGATCGTCTTGACGCAGTGGCCACCGGCGCGAATGGTGATGGATCGCTGGTTGCTGCGAGTGCCGATCATCGGCGGCATTTTGCGACTCGCGGCGACAGCGACCTTGGCTGGCTCGCTGGCGGTGATGATTCGCAGCGGCATCAAGCTGGTCGAAGCGCTGGCGATCGCCGAGCGTCTGCAGACCAACCGCTTTCTCGCTGCACAAGTCGTAGCCGCCGTCGAAGCGGTCAAGCGCGGCAAAGACTTTTCACAGTCGCTGGCCGCGCGGCACGGCTACGCGCCGATGCTGCCGCGGATGGTGGCCGTGGCCGAGCGCACCGGAGAGCTGGGTGCGGTCCTGGACGACGTGGCCAAATTCTGTCAGGCGGAGCTGCGGGCCAAAATCAAACGCCTGAGCATGTTGGTTGAACCGGCCATCATCGTCCTTGCCGGCGGCATCATCGGTTATGTGTATTTGGCATTCTTCATGGCGCTGATGAGTGCCGGAGGTAGCGTGAAATGAGATGTTCTTTGTGCTGGTCGTTATGCCTTGCGGGCGTGCTCGTTTGCAGTTCGTCTCAAGCGCAAGAAGCTGCGCCGCGGTCGCCGGCCGCTCGCCGCGATCCAACTGCTCCGAGCGCCGAGATTCTCAGGCGTCTGGCCGCTGCTGCCCCCGGGGTCGATGGCATGCTCAACAGCCCGAGCGATCCGGCGATGGCGGATGAAATCGTCGAAGTGGTGCCTGCGTTCCCCGAGCCGATTCTCAAAGGGATCGTAATGTCGGATCCCGACCACGGCACGGCGCTGTTGGAAGCAGGGGGCCGCCGAGTGGTCGTGCCTCTGTCGCGCGGCGCTTCGCGGCTGTCGGGTTTTTGCGTGCAAGGAATCGAATTCCAAGTGCTCGATTTCAGCGACCGCTCATTGCTGCTGCAGGCGCCGGATCGGACCCTGCTCGTGCAGTAAAGGATCAGTACACGCAAGTTCGTTGCGCACCGCTAGCCACTAATAGCGGCCCGGAGGGGCCGGCGTCAGTAGTCATGTAACGCGACGCGTAAGCGAGGGACGCACCTGCCGCCAAGCCCGACAGCACATCGTTGGTCTGCCAAGGCTGAACCTACCTCCGCTCCAGCCCCTCACCCCCGGCCCCCTCTCCCCGAAGCGGGGCGCGGGGGCGCAAAGACCA
>JBQCEI010000263.1:0-3460 GCA_051960375.1 Aureliella sp.
CTGAAGCCTGAAGCCTGAAGCCTGAAGCCTGGCCAGTCGACAAAACTCCGATCGCTCGGTAGCTTAAACTGCTCGCCCAAACCTGCCCCCCTCCGTTCGCGATCGATAGATTCCGTGAGGATTGAGAAACGCCATGTCAACTTCCAGTCAACGTTACAACGAAGCGGAAAAGCTCAAGGATGCCGGCCAGCTGGAGAAGGCTGCCGAGTTGTGCGAGCAGCTTCTGGCCGACGATCCCAACTATGTGCTCGCTCATATGATGCTCGGTAAGATCTACATCGATTTGGGCAAGTATGACGATGCGATCAAGCACAACGAAAAAGCGGTCGAGCTCGAGCCGAACGAAGCGCTGAACTACTCCGCCCTGAGCGTCAGCTACCAGAGAGCTTGGGAAGGAACGCGCGATCCGCGTTACATCCAGATGGCTGAAGATGCGATGGCCCGCAGCCATCGCATTCACGGACACTAGTATTCACCAGCCGCAGGGCGTTAGCCCGCGGTTTCAGCAAGAAACCGGACGCTACCGCGTGCCGGTTGATGCAGTCAGCCAGCTGCTAAGCGCGTCCCTAAGTCTGAGCAGGAGTGAACGAGAGAAAATGGGTCAAGTCGGAGCGTTGATTGCAGATGCCGGCACGGTCGGGCTGCGGTATGCCAAGCGGATCTTGGAGAGCGTGCCCGAACAGCGCTTTGGCCGCTTGGCTGCTCCCGGCGGCGAGACGATCCCGTCGAACCATCCGGCCTTTGTCGTGGGACACTTGACGCTCTATCCGCAGAAAGTTCTCGAGCTGCTGGGCCAGAACGATGCCGCGGCTCGGCCGCCGGCCGATTATCAAAGCTTGTTCTCGAAAGACGCTGCATGCGTCGATGATGCTGACGGCAGCAAGTACCCGCGCAAGGAAGAATTGTTAGGCGTATTCCAGCGCACCTATGACGCGGCCGTTGCCGCGCTGCGAGCGTGCGACGACGCGCTGCTGCTCGGGCCCAATCCGGCCGATACGCCCATGAAAACCCTCTGCCCAACGCTCGGTTCGATGCTGGCCTTCTATATGACCGGGCACGTCACCATGCACATGGGCCAGGTCAGCGCCTGGCGCCGCATGGAAGGCCTCCCGCCAGCGTAGTTCTTTTGCTTTTACCGCGGAGACGCGGAGGGAACGGAGAAGAGGCAATCAACGTTTATGCGTCGAGCGCCGCAATGCCATGCCGCACCGCTTCGACCAACAGTTCCAGTTGATCGTCGCTGATGCATAGCGGTGGCATGATAACGATCACGTTGCCCAGCGGCCTGAGCCAGACGCCGTGTTCGAGAGCCTTGTTGCAGACCGCCTGGCCGCGGCGCTCGGCCCAGGGAAAAGGAGCCGCGGTGGCTTTGTCGCGAACCAGTTCCACCGCTGCGATCAAGCCGCGCTGACGTACGTCGCCGACAAACGGCATCGCGCGCAGCGGATCGAGCAAACGCTGCAAAGTCTTCGCGCTAGTGCGCACGCGCTCGAGCGTCTGCTCTTCTTGGAACACGTCGAGCGTCGCTAGGGCCGCTGCTGCGCCGAGCGGATTTCCTCCGAAGGTGTGCCCGTGGAAGAACGAACGGCTTTCGGCATACTCGCCGAGAAACGCGTTCCACACTTGCTCGGTCGTGAGCGTCGCGGCCAGCGGCAAATAGCCTCCGCTGAGTCCCTTGCCCAGACAAAGAAAATCGGGCTCGACCTCCTCCGCTTCGCAAGCCCACATCGAGCCGGTGCGTCCCATGCCGACGGCGACTTCATCGGCGATCAGCAACAAATTGTGCTCGCGCGTCAACTGGCGCAGACCCGCTAGGAAGCCCGGGGGATGCATGACCATGCCGGCCGCACCCTGCACCAGCGGCTCGATGATCACGGCGACCAGTCGCTCCGAAAACCGTTCGATGAGCTCGCGATAAGCGGCCAAGTAATGGTCGCATGCCTCTTCGGCCGTTACGCCGTCGGGTAGGCGATATGTATCGGGGCACGGTCCGCGAAGGACCGGAAACAGCAACGGATCGAACATCGCGTGAAAGCGGCTCACCCCGCCGACGCTGACCCCGCCCAGCGTGTCGCCGTGATAGGCATTGCCAACGGCTAAAAACAAATCGCGATCGGGCTCCGGCCGCTCGCACTGCCGCCAATACTGAAACGCCAGCTTGAGCGCTACCTCGACCGCGCACGCTCCATCGCTGCTGAAGAAAACTTTTTGAAGCGGAGCGGGAGTGATCTCAGCCAGTCGCCGCGCGAGCTCGATCGGCGCGGGATTGCTCATGCCTAAACTGGTGACATGCGCCACGCGCGAGAGTTGATCGGTGATGGCGCGATCGATGCGCGGATGTCGGTGGCCATGCACGTTGCACCACAGACTGCTGACTCCATCGAGATAGCGCCGGCCATCGATATCGAACAGCCAAGCCCCTTCGGCACGCTCGATGATGAACGGTTCGTATTCCGCCATCTGAGTGAACGCGTGCCAGTAATGTTCGCGATCCCAGCTCCGCAGCTGGCTGGCAGATGGAGCGTGGACGTCGAGGTTCATGCGCGATTCGGTTTCTTCTACCACACGACTTCGACCGGCGCTCCGGGGCGGACGCCGAGCATAGCGCTGGCGCTGTCATCGACCAGTTCCACTTTCAGCCGCCCGTCGTCGCTCTGGTCGTCGAGAATCGCCACCAGCGTCATCGACGGCTGGTCGTGTGCCGGGCTGAACAGGCCAAAGGTTTCGTGTTCGTCGACCGTGATGCGGACGCTCGCGTCGCGCGGGGTCGCAGCCAGTTGTGCATGGGTGATGTCAGTGATGAGACTGCCGCGATCGTCCACTTCGACCACCGTACCCTTGATGGAACCTGGCACTATGGTAATCCTCAGCTTGACTGCGCATCTTCCGTCCCTGCCAATGGCTTTTCGCATCCTTGAAGCACTTGTCCCTCTAAGGCGGCTCGTTCATGTGCTCGAAAAGCGACCAGATTGTGCAAGATTGTCCAGGCTAGGCGCCTTGTAGGCAAGATGACTTAGCAGGCTGTTATCAGCCAGCACGCGTTAGCGACCGGTTTTCTTTGTGTCTTCGTGTCTTGGTGGTGACCTCTTCGGGCAACCGCTAACGAACTCGGACATCCACCGCCTGCCCGCGGCGCAGGCCCAGCCGCTCGGCCGCTGAGCCGTCGACGAGGGCTAGTTCGACCAGCTCATGCGAGCCCGACAGAATCACCGACGCTCCCGCGGGCTGCTGGCCGTAGGTTCGGACCGGTTGAAATTCCAGACGCCGCCCGCCCACGCTCACTTCTACGTCGACGCTATAAAAATTTTGTAAAGCCGAGTCGGGAATGTTCGTGATAGCGTTGCCGAAGTGATCGATCGCCACGATTTCGCCCCTGATCTGCGAGCCTTCGATGGTCGGCTCGGGCCAGATGCCCGGCTGGATATCGTCCGAAGGCGGTCCAAAGGCGTCGCGATCGGCT
>JBQCEI010000264.1:0-3534 GCA_051960375.1 Aureliella sp.
GTCTTCGAGTCGGGAGCGATAGCCACGTGGTTTATCTTGCCCGTCGTGTCCAGCCAGCTGTGCCGAACTTTACCGGTGGTCGCATCGAGAGCCACGATTTTTCCGGGAGCTCGATAGTCGTTGAGCAAACCGGTCGAAACGGCGACATGCTTTCCGTCCTCGGAGACCGCCACGCCCGAGATCTCCTGCTGGAGCGGCTCACTTTGCCAAAGCATCTCGTTGGAGGCGACCTGATACATGCGAATGATCGAGCTGCGATTGCCGACGACACACTTGCTGGCATCTTCGGTCAGCGCAATCGCAGTTACCGCCGTGCGATCCAAGTCGAAAGGCACGGGCAGCTGGGCGGTGATTTGACTGTTGCCGGCATCGAGCACCAGGATGTCGCCGCTCCAGCCCCCAATCGCAAACCGCGCGTGATCGCGCGTGACGGCCGACGACGCTACTCCCAAAGGCGGCAATGACTCCGGTTGATCGAGCGGAGCAAGATCGGTCGCAGCCAACCGTTTATAGTCGCCGTGGGTAGATCCGACGCACACCGTTTTCCCATCGGGCGAGAAGCCGGCATAACGCAAACCTTGCACATCAAGAGTCGCCTCGGCCAGCGGCGACATCACCCGCACCGGAACCGGCTGCAAGAGAGGTGGCCGAACCTGCGCGCGCTGTAGGGAAGGCAGCTGAAATTGAAACGGCTCGTTGACTGGTGCGGTCGGAGCCGGAGGCGCTTGAGCAGCCGACTCGCGAGCAACTCCGCTCGCTAAAGCAATCAGAATTATGCCGAACCAAGCGCCGGGTCCCGCAGCGTGTCTGACCCGACCTGGCGATTGCTGCATGCGCTCCATATAAAGCCCTCAGTTTGGATTCTTGGAAATGTTTGAAAAGAGACAACCGCGCGTGTTCTGAATAGGGCCGCGCGAGCGGCCGGGCCGAGCTGAGATTTGACACAGCAGAGACATATTGTCTATCATCATGCCAGATCCGAACGCGCCATTCAAGTATCGGAGTAATTGCTATGATGTCCGCTCGCTGGTCCCCGCGAATTCTTCTAGTAGTTGTGCTGTGTGCAGCCAGTTTCTCGCTGCGCTGCGCCGGGCAGGAGAAAAGCGAAGCATCCCACTTTCACCAAACGGCGAGCGAATACCAGTTCGGCATTCCCGGCCAGCCCGACTTGGAACTGCGCGAAAAACCTGTCATGGTCTGGTCCAATCCGGCCAAGTACAACCAAACCGGCGCGGTGTTCGTCTGGATGCAAGCGGGACGTCCACAGTTAATTGGAACATTCTATGATTCGGTTCACGCGGGCAAGCCGCGGAGCGCGGTCGAGCTGCACTCTCTGGCCGATGCACCGATCGCGGGCCGATTCGGCGGGGCCGAGTTCTGGCATCCGGCCAATTCCGGGCTGAAGTTCGCACCGGTAGGAGGCGATATGCAACTGGCCTCTACCCCTCAGCGAAAGTTGCTGCAGTTTCGGCAGATCTCGCGCGAGTTCGGCGCGACGCTCACCGATACCGATGGCAGCAAGTTGCCGCTGCGCTTGCTGCCGACTCCCATTTTGACATATGAGCCGCAACGTGATGCCGGCACCGACGGAGCGATCTTTGCCTTTGCAGCCACGGGCACCGATCCCGACGCGTTCTTGATCATCGAGAACCGCAAGGTCGACGGCAAGCTGGCGCTCCATTACGCATTTGCTCGCTTTCACTTCCGCGAACTCATCGGCACTCGAGGTGATCAGACGGTGTGGCACGCTGAGCCGAGGCTCGAAATGATGGCCAACTTCCGCAACAGCCCAGGCGTTCGAGGCGCAGCTTACACGTCATTTCGCACCAAGTAGCTATTAAGGCTTCGCTTGAGTGATTCATCCAGATTCACCACCAAGACACAGCGACAGCAAGAAGACCTTCAAGTCCGTAAAACTCGCTTATCAATCGAGGAAGCTATGCATAGCGCGTATCTCAAGCTCTGCCTGTCTTGTCTGAAGGCGTGCGTTATTCTCAACTCGATCGTCATGGCAGTGACGACTTGCAGCGCTCAAGAGGCGGCTGACGATACATCGGCAGTCGCCGCGGCTCACTATGATGTGTTCGCCCAGCAGGCTAAGAACCTGTCGCTCGCGGTCGAGGGGGGAGAGCGGCTGGTGTTGCGCGACACACCGCTGCAGAAGTTTTCCATTGGTGGAGCAACGTTCGGTTCCGTTTTCCTCTGGCTTGATCGTCAGAAAAGGCCGGCTGCCATCGGCACGCTGGGGTCGCTCCCCGTTTGGGATCAAGATTTTGGTTTTGCGGAAATCCACTGGCTTGTTCCCAAGCCATCTGAGCCCGTTGCGATCCAAGGCAGATTCACCCAGCGCTGGATCGCAAGTGGCCAGGAGCTTGTCGGCAAGCAACTCGACGATGTTCCTTCGCCTGCGCAGAGCGAGACCGCTCGCTTGACTCAGATGAGGGCCATCGCAAGAAGTTTTGAAGCGGACATGCTGCAAGATAAGGAACGCAATAAGCTGCGGCTGCTTTCCCAACCGCTTTATCGCTATCCCGACTCGACGCCCGACCACGACGGCGCAATCTTCGCATGGATCTGGACCGTCGGCACCGATCCCGAAGTATTGATGCACATCTATACGCAGAAAGTTGGCGAGCACAACGTCTGGTTCTATCAGCCATTGCGTTTCACTTACCGCCCGGTCGAACTGAGGCGGCATGACCGCGAAGTGTGGCAGGTCGACGAGGCGTTCAGCCGCGACAAGCCCCAGCAAACCGGGCCGTATATGACGACGCTCACGCAACCGGTCGAGCTCAAATCGAGTCGATAAGGTTCCTGGACTACGCTTCTCCGCGCTCTCCGCGTCTCCGCGCTCTCCGCGGTAAAAGCGGCTGCTCTTAGACCTGCCGCTGGGAACCGGATTGGCATAGTGCTTGCATCGCCAGTTCCTCGTCGATCGCACATTAGCGAAACGACGAGAACCGCCTCCTTTTGCAAGCGACGAACTGAACATGAAAGACGAGCACGACAAGAGCCCCGATAACCGAGCGCGCGCCGAGCCCGATATCGAAAAGGTCGACCAGAGCGAGGTCGCCAAAGGGACGGGCGAGAACGACGAAGGCAAACGCGACGCCGAGTGGGGCGAGCGCATCGAGACTGGCAAAACGATCGCCCGCGGCGGCAAAACCTCCGGCGAAGTCCCCGGCGCCACGCCGCAGCGGCCGAAGGAAAAGCGGTAGTCGGGTTTGCGATCTTCCGACCAGCGGACTTTTGACGATCCTGTACGGTAACTCCTAGCTTCGTTGTCTTCACGTTGGTCTGCGGTAATTGGTTTTTAAGTCCCGACAGGGACGGCAGCCCCATGCCGGCGGCGCGAGCCGCCGGTCGCACCAGCGCCTCATCGATCATGATGTCCCGAAGGGACGACAGCCATTCTCGCGGGCTCGTCTTCGCGCGGCCTCAGTCATCCCATAAGGACATAAAAACACAACCCAAATCCAAACCCGCGGCAAACGCCACCCGCAAGGGGGTGCCGTACCTACCCGGACATAAAAC
>JBQCEI010000265.1:0-2959 GCA_051960375.1 Aureliella sp.
TAGAGCGTCCCCTTGGTGCTGGGCACTCCGGTTTGGCGCGGGTCGTGCGTGCAGGCCATGCGGAGCGCGCGGGCGGTGCCTTTGAAGATCGCTTCGGCGATGTGATGGCTGTTGCGGCCGTAATGCAAAAGCACGTGCAAGTTGCACATTGCGTTGCTAGCGAAGGCGTACCAGAAATCTTCTACCAGCTCGCTATCGAACTCGCCGATCTTGGCCGCGGGGATCGGTGCGTTGAAGACCAGAAAATTGCGACCGCTTAGATCGACGGCGATCGTGACCAGCGTCTCTTCCATCGGCAGGACGATGTGGCCGTAGCGAGCGATCCCTTTTTTATCGGCCAGCGCCGTGCGGAAGGCTTGTCCGAGGCAAATGCCGATGTCCTCGGTCGTGTGATGCGCGTCGACTTCGACGTCGCCTTGGCAGTCGACTTCGAGGTCGAACAGCCCGTGCTTGGCGAAGAGGGTCAGCATGTGATCGAGAAAGCCGACGCCGGTTTTGATCTGGCTGGTGCCCGTGCCGTCGATGGTCAGCTTGAGCTTGATCTTGGTCTCGGCCGTTTGGCGATCGAGGGCGGCAGTGCGCTTGGCGGGATTGGAACTCACAGCAGACTCTCCAGGATGTTCAAGCACGTCTCGGTCCCTTCGTCGGTGCCGACGCTGATGCGCAGACCGTCGCCCCAGCCAGCGTAGTTCATATATCGCACGAGAACTTTCTGAGCCTTGAGCCCTTCGTAGAGACGCTGTGCAGAATGCTCCTTCGAGGTGCACCATACGAAGTTGGCATGAGAATCGGTAACGGTAAAACCGAGCTTGCGGAGCCGCGCGGTCATCGCGGCGCGGGTGGCGATGATCTTGGCGCGGTTGTCGGCCAGCCATGCCTGGTCGGCGATCGCCGCCGTTGCTCCGGCCAGCGAAAGAGCGTCGCAGTTGTAGCTGTCCTTCACTTTGCGGAACGTGCGGATCATCGCCGGCTGGGCGACGAGAAATCCGAATCGCAGCCCGGCCAGCGCGTACGATTTGCTGAACGTCCGCGAGACCATGATCCGTGGGTTTTGCTTGACCAGGTCGATGCAGTTGGTTTCGGCAAAGTCGACATACGCTTCATCGACCAGGATCGGACAATCGAGCCGCTCGGCCAGCTCAGCGATCTCGGCCGGAGAAATCAGCGTGCCGCTCGGGCTGTTCGGATTGGGCAAGAAGACGAGCTTTAATCGTTCGTCGTTGGCAGCGAATCGGGCGTCGAGCGTGAAGTCGCTTCGGAAATGAACTTCTTCCCAGCTCGCGCCCTGAAGCTGAGCCAGCGTGCGGTAGAGAATGTAGCTCGGATACGGTAGCCGCAAACGATCCCCTTCGCCGACCAGAGCGCGAGTGACGATCGTCAGAATGTCGTCGCTGCCGTTGCCGCACAGAATCCAGTCGGGTTCGACGCCGAGCACCGCGGCGGCTTGTTTTCGAAACGCGGTGCCGAGCGGATCGGGGTAGCGCTCGAGCCGGCCGGAGGCTGCATTGATGATCGCCTGCACGGCGCCCGGCGGCGGAGGATACGGGTTCTCGTTCGTGTTCAGCTTGAGGTACTGGCCATCCTGCGGCTGTTCGCCCGGCACGTACGCCTGCATGGCTCGCACCGCTTCGCGGAACAAACCCGCCACATCAGCATCGCTCGCCAGCGCTTCGGTCGTCAAAGACGGAGTGGTCATGATGGAAAAACTTCTCTGCGCTCTCCGCGTCTCCGCGGTAAAAACGGTTTTGAACAACTATTGCGCCGCCGCTGAAGTGCGGATGGTGACGCTGCGTTTGTGGGCGGTCAGTCCTTCGCGATCGGCAATTTCGGCGATGTGCGGAGCGACCGCTTCGAGAGCCTGAGCGGAAAACTCGATCACGCTGCCGCTGCGGAGGAACGAATTGGCCGACAGGCCAGCTGCCCAGCGAGCGGTGCCTCCGGTCGGCAGCACGTGCGATGGACCGGCCGCATAATCGCCGACCGCCACGGGGCTGAAGTTGCCGAGGAACGTCGCGCCGGCGTGGCGGATCTGGTCGCACAGTTTGCGGGGCTCGCGGCAAGCGATATGCAAGTGCTCCGGCGCGATCGCATCGGTGACTTCGCACGCTTGAGCGGCGTCCTTGACTAGGATGAAACCACCGAAGGCTTGCAGGCTTTGGCGAGTCAGCTCTTGGCGCTCGAGGGCTGCGATCTGTGCATCGAGTTCTCGCTCGACGCGTTCCAGCAGCGACTCGTCCCAAGTGATGAGCAAGCTCGCGCCGGGGGAATGTTCAGCTTGAGCCAGCATGTCGGCCGCGACGAAATCGGCTCGCGTCGTTTCATCGGCGATGACGACCACTTCGCTCGGGCCGGCGATCGAATCGATGTCGACTTCGCCGTAGACCGACTTCTTGGCCAGGGCGACGAACAGGTTGCCCGGGCCGACGATCTTGTCGACGCGCGGTAAGCCATCGATCCCGTAAGCCATCGCGGCCACCGCTTGCGCGCCGCCGATCGGATACACTTCGCGCACGCCCAGTTCGTAACACGTCGCCAACACGTCGGGGTTGTAAGCCCCGAACGGCGTCGGCGGAGCGACGACGGCGATCTCGCGCACGCCGGCAACTTGGGCTGGAACGACCGTCATCATGACCGTCGATGGATAAGCCGCTGCGCCGCCGGGAACGCAAACGCCGACGCGGTCGAGTGGCACATAGCGCTGATCGAGCCGCACGCCGGCCGTGGGTTCGAAGCGCACATCGCGATGCAGGATCGCTTGCTGAAACGCGCGGATGTTCTCGGCGATGGCGCGCACGGCCGCGAGCAGGGCAGGGGAGGCAGCGGCGTGGGCTTCGCGCAAACGGCTCTCGGAGAGCGCCAGCGAGCCGGCCGGCAATTCCGCGCCGTCGAGCGCTTGAACGTAGTGCGCGACCGCTTTGCGGCCCAACTGTTTGACTTCGCTGCAGATGCGCTCGACGAC
>JBQCEI010000266.1:0-7886 GCA_051960375.1 Aureliella sp.
GCGGGCCCCTCCGGGGCAACCTATTCCTGCGCCGTGGTTTCCCCGGGGTTTCCGCCCCGGGCTACTAACGGCGGGCCCTCTGGGCCGCTATTACCAGTGGTCTTTCACACTTCAAAGCAACACATGACAGCCACGGCCACCAGACCAATCCACCCCGCGCTGCAAGCGGCGCTTGAATTGGATCGCGAGTCGCTCAATCAGCGGTTTCGCATGTCGGCGTTGCAAGGCGCGCCGCTCGACCCGGAAGCGTTCTTCGATCACATCGCTACGCGGCTCGACAAAATCGTGGCGGCGGTGCATGCCTGTTTTCCCGAGCGCACGCGGTTGGTCACCAGCGAGCTCTACGACGTATCGCTCGATTTATTTCGCACTGGCTTCTTCGGGCCGGAGACGCGCCTGGCGGCGCTGGAGCCACTGTGGACCGAAGTTCTGCCAAGTTTAGCGCCCCTGGTCGCTCGCGCGCCGCAGCAAGTCGCCGGGGCGCTGAGCAATGCGCTGGTGAACATGGCGACGCACAGCACGGCTCGCACCGACCAGTGGCTCAGCGAACTTTCGCGCATCGGCCCCCTCTGCCAGTCATCGATCGAACTGCTGGATGTGGCGGGCATCCTGGCCTGGCGAGCCGGCATGGCCCAGCTGCGCAGCAGCGCTCTCGAGCGCTTGGCTCGATTGCCCGCCGCACTGGCGGCGCAGGCCGCTGGATTGACCTCCGGGGCCGACGAAGCCGAGTGGCAGCGCGTGCGCGATCGCCTGGCTGAAGATCGCTGGTTCCATCCGGCATCCCCTGTCAGCGCTTCGCCACCAACTGGATCGCCATCAGGCAGTCTGGCCATCGCCCATGTCGTCGGCGGTTTCCGCGGCTTTGGTGGAGGCTTTATGAAGCCGCCGCGCGTCGTGCTGCATGAAGGCTGGTTGTACGTGCACGATACCGAGAGCCTGTGGCGGTTGTATGCCGATTGCTTCGGCACGCATCTGCAGCGCACCGGCGAGCCCGCAGAAATCGGCATCGGCCGGACCAAGACAGCCACCCGCAAACAGGCCAAGCCCGTTCCAACCAGTATCTCAGAAGATGGCACCGTGACCTGGGACGGCCGGCGGCAACGGTTTGGCCATCTCGCCTCGCCGAGCAGCCAAGCCTTCGACGGCCAGGTGTTGGCCGTGACGCTGCCGACGTCGTTTCACGTTTATTTGATCGGCGCGGCGCCTGCGGCATCTCTGCGGTAAAACAAAAAAGGGAAGCTGGGAAACGAGCTCGATGCCAAACGCTGAACTGAGTGAACTGAAAAAGCAGTGGCAAGCCGACTGGCCGAGCGCGCTCGCCGCCTGGAGCCACTTCGTACAGATGCACGAGCCGGTGTGGTGCGAAACGTTGGAACAGGAAATGGCCGCCGAGTTAAGTGGCAGTTTCGCCATGATCCGGCTAGTCGACCACAGCATTGTCATCAGCCTGCGTCAGATCGCCGAGCTGAAACTGGAAGCGTTCAGCAAAGAAATCCTGGCCCACGAGATCGGTCACCATGTGCTGTGTCCCGCCGATCTGACCGACAATGCCCGGATGCTCTCCCGCATGCGCCGCGGTTTGCCGGGGCACGAAGCTTACGCGCCGATGATCAGCAATCTGTATGCGGACTTGATGATCAACGATCGTTTGCAGCGCAGCGCCTCGCTCGACATCGCCGGCGTTTATCGCGCGATCGAGAAACCGAATGAGTCGAAGCTGTGGCGGCTCTACATGCGGATGTATGAACTGCTTTGGAAACTTCCACCGCAAACGCTTGCGCTCGGCGCAATCGAAGCTCGCCTCAATCAGGACGCGCAGCTCGGTGCTCGCTTGATTCGCAGCTATGCTCGCCAGTGGCTCGACGGAGCAGGGCGGTTCGCTTGCTTGTGCTTTCCATACGTCGAAGAAGAACAAGAAGCCTGCAACCGGGCTTTCAAGATCTGGTGCGATGCCGTCGGCGCCGGCGCCGGCGGCTTTCCCGATGGGCTCTCCGAAGAAGATGAAGGGGAAGCCGACAGCATCCTGCATCCCGCCGAAGATCCCGCCCTATCGGGCCTCGGCGATTTGCCTGGCAGTAGCGGCGGAACGGGCCGTGTGCGCAGCGAGGATTCGGGGAGAAAATCGACTAAGCAAGCGCGCGGGCCGTTCGAATACAGCGAAATCCTGCAAGCTTCCGGCGTCACCCTCTCGCCGCGCGAAATCGCCCGGCGATTCTATCGCGAACGAGCGCTGCCGCATCTGATTCCCTTTCCAGCCCGCGTCGCGGCGCCGGCGCACGATCCTCTCCCCGAAGGACTCGATACATGGGAAATCTCCAGCCCGATCGAACAAATCGACTGGTGGGCGACATTGCTCGGCGGCACCGAAGTGATCCCCGGCGTCACGACGCGCGAGCGTTTGATCGGCCAGTCGCCCGGCACCGATCCCCAGCGCATTCCGATCGACTTGTACCTGGGAATCGATTGCTCGGGATCGATGCGCGATCCGGCTCTCAACTTGTCCTATCCCGTCCTGGCGGGAACCATCATGGTCCTGTCCGCCCTGCGGGCCGGCGTGCGGGTGAAGGTCGTCCTCAGCGGCGAGCCTGGAAAAAGCATTTCGACCGATGGCTTTATCCGCGACGCCGAGGAATGTCTCAAAGTGCTGACCAATTACCTCGGCACGGGCTACGCCTTCGGCATCCATCGCCTGGCAGAGACTTTTTTAGCCAAAGACGCTCGACCGCTGGCGCGGCCCGTGCATGTGCTGATCATTAGCGACAGCGATATGTTCGCGATGCTCCGGGAAACAGCAGGCGGCAGACTCGGCTGGGACGTCGCTCGCGAAACGGTCGAGCGCTGCGGTGGCGGTGCGACCTACGTGCTGCAGATCCCGGAAGTTGCGAGCCGGTGGGCCGAATCGCCCGAGAGTCCTATTTATCGCATGCGGGCTGACGGTTGGAATGTTCATTCAGTCACTAGCATGGACGAGCTGACGGCGTTTGCACGCCAGTTCAGCCGTGCGCAGTACGGCGAGGCGAAAGCATGACAGCCGAAGGTCCGCCCCTGGAAGCGCTCTTGCATCGTCTGTCCGAATGCCCACCCGAGTTCTGGGAAACGTGTGCGGGCGATCCGCGCAGAAGTTCCGAAGGACTCGATCAAGTACGGGCGATCGTCTGCGACCAGTTTCGGTCTATGCAGCCCGACTTCGACGCAGCCAAGCTGGCCGGCAAGCTCGCTGTCCAGACCTCCAACCATGGCGGACTGCTGGCAGTGGTGGCTTGGCTGCTGAACGATGCATGGTTTGTCTCGCGCGGCAAACTGCTCGGCCCGATGCAAAAACTTTTCTGCAGCCCGCAACTGGAGCAATTGTCTTCAATGCTCAAGGCCGAGCAGTTCGTGCAGGACCCCGATCGGCGCGAAGAACTGGTGCGCATCTGCTTGAGCCAATTGAAGCTCAGGCCGGAAGGAGAAAGCGAGGCGCAGGCGGCCGACCGACTCGCAACGCTGGACAGCATCGAGCGCGAGCGGATTTTGAAGAAGACGCTGGCTGCCGAAAAGCGAGCTCGCGAGGTCCGCGAAGCGATGGCACAAGCCCGCGCCCAGGAATCGGCCAGCCGCTACGGAGAATAGGCACATGTACCCCGAGCTGAGCCAGCGCGAACGTTTTCCGATTTTGACCCCCGCGGGCGAAAAACTGCTGCACCAGATGCGCGAGCATCCGCACGCGCCGATCTGGAACTGGCCCAACGGCGAACAACTGAATGAAGCAGGCCTGGCCACGGTTCAAGCCTTCGCCGAGCGACAGCGGCAAGCCCAGCGCGAGCTTGCCGACTCTTTCCGGGATCGAGAACATGTAGCTCCGCCGCGCCCCGCGTGGATCGACGAACTGGTTGCCTTTTGCATCGAAGAGGTGCCGTTCTATCGACGACGAGCAGCAGAGCAGGGGACGCTCGGATCGCATTTGCGGTTTGAGAATTTGCCGAGCTGCACGCGCGAAGATCTCTCGCCGCACGTCTGGGACTTTGTGCCCGACTCGCAGCCGCTCGATGAGTTGATCATCTTTTCGAGCAGCGGCACGACGGGCCATCCCGCGCGAACGCTCTCGCATCCGGCCACTGCCGCTTGCGGCATTCCGATGATCGAATCGGCGCTCGCCCGAGCAGGAGTCGTCTTTCCCCGCGGTCCCGAGCAAGTCGCTCTGACCAATGTTGCGGCCTATCGTGGCGCCTATACGACTGCGATCGTCGTGGCTTATCTGAAAGAAGCCGGATGCGTGCGCGTGAATTTGCACCCCAGCGCATGGCGCAAACAAGAGGACTGCGAGCTCTACATCAATCACTGGCAAGCTCCCGTGTGGCTCGGCGATCCGCTCGCGTTTGCCAGCCTGGAATCGACCGATGTTCGCGACGCGCCGCAGGCGATTGTTTCGAGCATCATGCGATTGTCGCCAGCCTACGAAGCGCACCTCCGAGAGCGTTATGGCTGTCCGGTATTCGATCTGTATGCGATGACCGAAGTCGGCATCTTGGCCATGCGCAGCGAGCACGGTCACGAGCTATTGCCGCACGATGTCTATGTCGAGATTCTCGGCGACGATGATCAGCCGGTGCCCGACGGTGTGCGCGGCGAGATCACCGTGACCAGCGGCCGCAATCCGTTCATGCCGCTGCTGCGTTATCGCACCGGCGACTTTGCGTCGCTCGCGCGGCGCGGCGGCCGCGCTTATCTGGTCGAACTCGAAGGCCGCTCGCCCGTTGTTTTCCCGCTGCCATCGGGGCGCTTGGTCCACAGCATGGAAGTGACGCGGCTCATGCGGCTCCATCCCCTTTTGCAATACCGTTTGCATCAAGACGCCGACGGCCGATTCCATTTCGGCTACCGAGGACTCGCCGACACGCGCTCGCTGCGCATGCAGCTCAGCGAATTGCTCGAGCATCCCGAGACGCTCGTCACCGAGGAACTGCCCGAGAGCACGCGTTCGTCGCAAAAGGTATGCGAGTACCGCAGCGACAGAGAGCTCTGAAGACGAGGAGATTCACCGCGGAGGCGCGGAGAGCGCGGAGGTCATCATTTCAATTTCGCTTCGCGCTGGAGCCAGGCGAGGGCTTGTTCTCGGCTGTGGATTTCACCGTCGAGTTGCATGGCTCGTACCCGGTCGAGGAGTTCTTTGAAGGCGGGGCCCGCGGCTAGGCCGAGTTGGTGCAGATCGTGCCCAGTTGCCAGCGGCGGTGGGTTCAGCACTTCGGGGGCTTGGGCTCGTTTGGCATGCAACCAGGCAAGCGTCTCGGCGTCGCATTGGCCACAGGCAACGCGCGCGGCCAGCAAATCGAGGGCGACCGGCACGAGCGGGCTGATCAAGCGCGGTTGCACTTGCGACCACGGCAACTGCGTGGCGGACTGGAAACAACTCTGGCTCTCGAGCGCAAACTTCAGCTGCGCGAGATCGTCGTTAGAGAATTTCAAGCGAGTCTTGAGATCGGTGATCAGGCGGGCGAGCAGCTGCGGATCGGGCTCGGCGCCGCCGAGCGGAAAGAGGATCGCAGCCAGCGGAGCGGTCCAGTGGTCCGGCCGCACGGCTCGCACCAAGGCACAGGCTTGCTCGCCGACCTTCGCCCAGCGCTCGGCCAGGCTCGGCAAGAGCACGCTCAGCATGCCGGTCTCGGCCCACTCGCGGACCGCAGATTCTCGCCCACTGGTGATCAGCGTTTTATGCATCTCCGCGGTCATGCGTTCGCCGCTGACAATCGCCAGTTCGGCGGCATGCCGAGCCAGAGCGGCCTCGGTGCTCGCTTCGATCGCGAATCCAAAGCGAGCCGCAAAGCGCACCGCCCGCAGCAGCCGCAGCTTGTCCTCGGCGATGCGCGCGTCGGCATCGCCAATGGCTCGGATCAAACCGCGCTCCAAGTCCTCGCGGCCACCGACGTAATCGATCACTTGCTCGGACAGCGGATCGTAGAACATGCCGTTGATCGTAAAGTCGCGCCGCTGGGCATCTTCGATCGCAGTGCTGAAGGTCACTGCATCGGGGCGACGGCCATCGCTGTAACTGGCATCGTTGCGAAAGGTAGCCACTTCGACCTGACCGGCGCGAGTGTCCGGACCGAGCACGATAATCACGCCAAAGGCGGCGCCGACTGCCAGCGTGCGCCGCCGGCCAAATAGCTCGCGGACTTGCTCAGGTCTGGCCGAGGTGGCTACGTCGTAATCGATCGGCAGAGATTCCAGCAGCAGATCGCGGACGCAGCCTCCCGCCCACAACGCTTCATAGCCCGCCGTCCGCAGGCGTTCGACGACCTGTCGCGCAAACGCTCGGCGGCTCTCGGCCATCGCTTCGTGCTCTTTGGATGCATTCATACGCAGGTAGTCAATAGCAGATCGCTGGCAATAGGTTGGTCGCTTGACAGTTGCGATCGCGAAGCGACTTGTAACCCGACGCGTAAGCGAGGGACGAACCCGCCACAGAGCGCGACAAACCATCGTTGGTCTGCCAAGGCCGAACACATCTCCGCTGCGGCCCCTCACCCCCCGGCCCCCTCTCCCCGAAGCGGGGCGAGGGGGAGATAAGATGAGTTCGGCGCTTGCGATAATAGAATGTCTTCTCTCCTCTCGCCCCGCTTCGGGGAGAGGCCCTAGAGATCGCAGACCATCGACGCGTAGTCGGGCCGGTCGCTCGAATACCGCTGGCGAAAAGCCTTGACGACTTTGCCGTCGCGGACCAGGAAAGCGCCGGTGAGCTGTTTGATGTCACCGACGATTTTGCTAACGCCGTGCATCTGCAGCATCGTCGCCTTGAATCCGGGCCACCAGGTGTGCGGCCCGACCAGATCCCACCAGCTGGCTTTGCCCAGTTCAAACTGCGCGTAGAGATGATTGTCCGGGTCGCTGATCTGCTGGCAGTCGCCCAAGCCGTACTTGGCGATCCAGGCGGCTCCCCGCTCGGGCGTGTCCTGATGGACGATGACCAGCTGCGTGTGAGTGCTGTCCAACTGCGAGCGCAAGCGGCCCAGGTCGGACAGCGTCTGACGACAATACGGACAGCCCGAGTGGCGCAAGAATACGAGCAGCACCGGTGACTGAGCCGAAAGCTCAGCCAGCGATTGACCCGATTGAGTACGAGCATCCGCGAGCGCTTGCTCGACGCCGCCGCTCATCAGCCGTTGATGGCAGCGATTTCGATGCGGGTGTACTTTTGGCGGTGGCCGGTGCGGCGCTTGGAGTTCTTGCGGCGGCGGAACTTCTGAATGTACAGCTTTTCGCCCTGCTCGGTGCCCAAGACCTTGGCCGCCACGGTGGCGCCGGAAATCGCCGGGGTGCCCAGTCGCAGACCTTCATCGCCGCCGATGGCCAAAACGCTGTCAAACTGCAGACTCGCGCCCGCTTCAATACCTTCGCGGTAGTCGATATCCAGGGTCTGACCAGGTTCAACGCGATACTGACGACCGCCATCGACGAAAATTGCGTACATTTCCAACAGCCCTACTTCAGGCAAATCAACGTGTAAACTCGCAGCGCTTCGGCGCTTCCAGAATCCAGAAATTTAATCCTAGTATCGGAAATCGTCGAGCCCATATTTGCCCCGACCCGCCATTAGTTTTCGCTTCGAGCCAAAAACAGCACCACCCGAAAGGAGTAAGTCGCTCTCAGGATTCGCCTTGGTGCTACTGTAAATTCGTGAGCTAGGTTTCAATCAGCAAGAAATACCGCGGCGTGGTCGATGGTCTCTAGTGCGAGTGCTGTCCCGAGTCGCGAAGCGGCGACGAATGACTCGAAGCGTAAGCGAGGGACGCTCCCCGCCAACTCGCATGTCAAACCATGCTCCTGAAGACCCCTCAACCCCGGCCCCTCTCCCCGAAGCGGGGCGAGGGGAGAGAAGAGTTTTATAAGGCGAGCGCAGCTCTTTTCTT